>PALY01000114.1 GCA_002707085.1 Deltaproteobacteria bacterium | reverse complement strand
GCGGCCTGTATGAAAGCCGGGGTGAAAAACGCACCGCACGTGAACTGTACCGAGACGCAGTCCGTCGTCACCCGTCAGATGCAAGAGTCTATTCTGCATTTGAACGGGTGGGAGGCAACAAGCGACGCTAACGGGTGGGGTCTGCCCCCTTCTACAGCGCTGTCAAAGCCAAATCTTGGCCGCGTTCAATCAATAACTGAAGGACTCTTCCTTCCAGTTCCGACAACTGCGCCGCCGACCACCCCAGACGCGATGCCAAAGAACTCACGTGCCGTGCTTTTTCTATGGAGTACTGCCCATCTGCGACCGCAACATAAAGACAAGCGGTCAAGAACAGTTCGGCGTGGCACCACAGCGACTCAAATGGCGCTGGGGGTGACCTTTCGTCAAAAGCCCCAACGACATGCATGATCAAGATGACTTCGTCTGGGTCAAAGCCACGCCCATCAATTTGGGCCAATCGCTCCAATTCCCTTCCGAATCGGCACCGAACACCGGAGGACATTTCCGACCCACTCAACCGTTCATTCAAACCAACAAAACTCCCCGTGCGAGAGGTCATTGATGATGCAAGAGAGGCCAAAAGAAACGCCCAGTTTCTAGAGTTAAAATCGTGGAATGTGTCTGGAACAGACCAAATCTAAGCGCACAGACAAAAAATCAACTCTTTTTCTCACCTAAATAGCAAAGGGATTGTCAGAGCCTGCCCACATTTGAAGACTCTCGTTGACACTCCTTGCTTCAGATCTCTAATATGGCCCAACCTATCCAATTCAGTGTTGTCTCGCGCGCCCGTGAGGCAATGACTGGTGGAACCCGGAGATGTCCATGGCCAAACTGGCCCCGGCGATACGCCACCTCATCATTACCTTGATTACCCTCCTCGGCCTGAGCGCTACACCCATGTCCAATGGACTGAGTGGATTCGCCCTCGGCGAAGCACAGGCCCAAAACCGACCCATGGTCGAGCTTGTTTCAGGGGGCGATGCCATCGGTGATGGCGTGACCCCAGTCACGCTCCACTTGGTCACCTACAACCCCAACGGAACCGCCATGTCCGGCGCGAGCTTCAAGCTCAAGGCGCAAGCAGGCACGGTTTCTAAAGTGGCGATGGTCCGTGCGGGTCTGTACTCCGTGAACTGGACGCCTCCAAAAGTCGAAGCCGTTTCCGATGTGCAATTGCAGATCACGGGCAAATCCCCTGCTGGAGTAAAGATCGACAAAACTTGGACCATGTCGATCCGGCCTACACTCAGCCAACAGGTAAGCATTACAGCGAACCCTGCGGAATTGACACTCGGTCAAGATGGCGGTTCAACACTGAACATCGTTCTTAGCGGAGGCCCTCACCAATTTCTTGAAGGTGTGGAACTGGATGTACGTGCCAGTTCCGGAATCGTAGAAAACGTCACTCACTTGGGTGATGGTAAATTCGCAGCGTCCTACCGACCCCCAGCCAAGTTCTTTCCACACTTGGCCATTTTGACTGTGGCGGACAAACGGGATCCAAACCGAACCTACGGTGCATTTGCCATTCCTTTGATTGGAAAAGCGAACTTCCCGATTGTCGGACAGCCAAACAGCAATGTGATGGTCACAATCGACAACCGTGAATTCGGACCGGTACAAGCCGATGCCACAGGCCGAGCGCAAGTACCTCTTGAAGTTCGACCCGGTTTCATGGACGCACGCGTTGTATCCGTCATTGATGGTCGAAAAACTGAAGAGCCTCTGGACTTGCAGGTTCCCACTGCAAATCGTGTAGCTCTTTTCCCAACTTCATCGGCCATACCCGCGGATCCAACCATATCGGTTCCCGTTCGGGCCTATGTGACAGACGCACAGGGCAAGGCGGATGAAACCGCACGGGTCAACTTTTCGACCACTGCAGGTGGAATGAGTGACGCGGTACATGAAGGCAATGGTGTATACAAAGCCGACTTCACTCCCCCGTTTGGAAATAAGAGTGCTCAGGCCACCATCACGGTTCAAGTGGACGACCTGAAAGGCGCCCAAGTGGCATCCACAAACATCAACCTGCTGGCTGCTCGACCCGGTTCGATTCAACTCACGCCCGAACCCGCATCTTTGTCTGCCGCTGCACGGGGCTTCCAGGTTCACGCCAAAGTCCAATCAGCAGATGGTGTAGGAATGCCCGGCCGCGAGGTACTGTTCCTCTCTAACGGCGCGAAACAAGGTGGAACGGTTCAAGACTTGGGCAGCGGCGACTACCACGCCAAGTTCAGCACAACAGGCAAGGGTGCCGTGGAGATCATCGCCACCGCTAGAGGCGAAGGTTCAAACAATCCACTTCGCCATGTCCTGATGTTTCCTTCTCGAGATCGACTGCCTGCAGACGGACTGTCCAGCACCATGCTGACGGTTCTGACGCTCGATGAGTACGGGTACCCAGTGAGCAATATCCCTGTGAATCTATCTGTGGTCACCNGAGACGGAAGTGTCCCTGCAACCACAACTACAGACGCAGCGGGCATGTCGCAAATTCACTTTACGGCTGGGCGGAAGAATGGGGTCACACGCCTCGCTGCCGAAGCGCGTGGGCACACATCCATGATTCCTTTGCTCCTCGCGCCGCCAGCTGTGGCGCAAGGCTACGCCCTGCCTGCCAGTGGCTCTCAGTTCACCATGGACCTCTACAACGCATGGAGACGCATCATTCAACCCGCTCGTCTTGAACGAGAAGGCATGACCGGCGCCCCCATTGCCAACTACTCGAGTGGAGCCAAGGTTGGACCGGTCACTACCGTGACTGCGATTGCAGAACCCAGCCAAGTGGCTGCCGGTGGAACTGTGGTTCTTCGCATGATGGCAACCGATGCAGAGGGCCGAGGAGTGGGCGGACAACAACTGCAAGTTGTCGCATCCCCTGGAGAGATCACTGCCGTCACCGATCAAGGTGGTGGTAAGTACACAACACAGTTGACGGTTCCACAAGGCGTTGCAGGCAAGGCCAAAATATCGGTCATGGCTCCAGCCGTGGGGGTTGCAACCATGCTGGATGTACCCATTACCGGTGGTTCCTGGAAGACAGTCGGCGTTGCCGACCAAGGCACAGACAAGGATGACGCCGCACCCGAACCCAAGCAAAAACGCAAAGAAGGAGAATTTCCTTGGTTGCGCGCCAACCTGGGACTGGCCATCGGTGGATACCACTACAAACAAGAAGCGACTGTCGCGAAGGGCCCCCTTTACGACTACGACATCACCTTTGGTGGGAGTGCCACGCCCCCAGCCACAGCGCCGGGCCTCGACCTTGGCGTAAGAGCGTGGATTCCAGGTGAACTGGAAGACTACTTGGGTGTGAGCGCCAAGTTCCGTACAGTGCTGTACGCTGTTTCATTGCCAGAGTTCAATACACCCATCTCGGACTGGCTCACCCATATGAACTTGGTTGGAATCGGTCGTCTACCGATTGAAGTCGATAAGAAGACCAAGGCTCACCTGGGCGCAAGACTTGGATTCGGCGTTGACGACTTCATGATTTACCGCCAAAGCGGCAATGTCGACCTTCGGGTACTCGACTACGGGCCACTGGTTGTTCCAGGGCTGGTTGTTGGACCAGAGGTCGGTATAGATTGGGACAGCACGGTATTTGGACACGCTGGGTTGAACTTTGGTTTCGCCAATGCGAGCGCGTACTACTCTCTCGCTTTCGACGCTCAAATTGGGTACGCATTCCATCCAGACTGGTTCGCATACGCCGGTACTGACATCAACCGCCGTTCGATGGCCGTTTACATGATTCCTGACGGAGCTACCGAAACAGAACAGGTGGGTATCCTAGAGGATCACGTAAACCTGTTCACCATCGGTATCGGAATGCAGATGTAGTCAGCGGGTGATTTCAATGCTTTGAATCACCACGTCTACATCCGGCTTGTTTCGGCGATCCGCAGAAACAGTTGCGATGGATTCAACAACATCCAAGTTTTCGCACTTACCGAAAATCGTATGCTTTCCATTCAGATGGTTTGGCTTGGAACGGTCCGTGATGAAAAACTGAGAACCATTGGTGCTGGGGCCTGAGTTTGCCATGGCCAGCAGCCCGGCTTCATCGAAGGTCACATCCGCAGTCGTCTCGTCCTTAAACTTATACCCAGGACCGCCACGACCCGACCCGAGAGGATCGCCACCCTGGATCATAAACTTGGGGATCACACGATGAAAAATGGTTCCGCTGTACAGTGGCGTAGTCATTTTTTTCTTTGTTTTGGGGTCGGTCCATTCCTTGGTCCCTTCCGCCAGTCCAACAAAGTTTAGAACCGTCACTGGAGCCACCGCTGGCATCAGTTCACAGTTGATGTCGCCCATGGATGTATGGATGATGGAGCCAAGCTTCTGCCCTTTTTCGATACCGAGCTTTCCGTACACTTCTGCAGCTTGAAGCTCCTCAAGCGCTTTTTGCGCTTTACGAAGATTTGTTTGAAGCTTCTCACCGGCACGGTCCAGTTTCTTGTTTTCAGCTTCAAGCTTTGAAACTTTATCCTTGAGTGAAGCATTTTCGGCCTCAAGTTCTGGGTTTCCACAAGCAGTCAGGGTCAAAATCAGCGCAGCGGTTCGCATACTTCCTCCAAAAAAGGGTGGGACCCGTATCCGAACCTTGGGCGTCTGCAAACCGCGTGATACCCGAAAAACATGCTCCTTTTTTCAATGCTCTCAATAATTGGCTGCGATCCTGCCCCCCTCAAGGGTCAAGTTGTCAACAACGAAGGACAGCCGTTGGCGAACGTCCATGTCACAGCACTCGGAGCAGCAAACTGTATGACAAGCACCGATAAAGATGGGCGCTATTCGCTGAATTGCGCCCAAACATCGGATGCTGAAAACTGTAAAGATGATGCCGAAGATTGCTCAGCAATCACCTTGGATTTCAAATTGCAGGGCTATTTCCCTGGCTTGGACCAACCTGCCGCAGGAAAAGAGGCATCGACCACATTGCACACAATGCCCACAGAATCTGGGCTGTACCTGAAAGCAGGAAACAAACACGATCCGATGGTTCGAGGCACGTTGACTCGCTCTCTGGAACTTTCAGACAAGGGTGGAAAGTCTCGCACCTACTGCGTGTCACGTGAACTGGGAACGTCGAATCGCGTCAATGGAACCACAATGTCCATCTTCAGTAATCAAGCAAAATCATGGCGTGTTTTCCGTCTTGATCAAGACGGCTGCGCCTATCGCGATGCACGCAACCCACAGGGCAAATGGAATGTCGAATACCGCGACAATCCTGCAGTCATCGTGGAACCCATCGACAATGGCCAAGACTGGTCAGAAATCGAAGTAGAGCCGGGTGAGTACTTCCTTGCAGATTGGGAAGGATTTTTCGTTCCAACCGAAAAGGGTGGCCATCAATATGGTGGTACTTGGGTTCAGGTTTCTGGCTGACGCCAAGCGATCATAAAGGGCGCAATCCAAAGCCAGGCAGACACCGTGCCCCCAACCCATGGACGAATCTGACCGCTGGAAGACATCGTCCATGCAATGGACTCCAGAACCAACAGCACTCCCCCCACGAACAGCATTTGAATCAAGGCATTCCGGCGCCTTGCTAAAGCAAGCCCCAACAAAGAAAAGCCCCCACAGGCAAGACATCGGGCCAATCGAGAAAACCACTCCGTTGCAACCGATGGAGAGCCATCAACGCTCAGCATCGTCCAAGAAGACAAATAAGGCCGAACGCTTGCAAATACGGATGGGTCTAGGTCTGCGCGTTGTACCACTCCGGCGATGCCCTCTTGGTTAATTTGAACTTGAACCAAGTCAGATGTACGCAGAGGGCCATCAGCCAACCACACCCATGCAGGGAGTTCAGCTGGAGCGACCTTGGGTACAACCACTTCAGCAAGCCCAAAAGCCATCATTCCCACAAGGCCACCCAAAAGCAGCACCGGCAACCGAAAGTGTCCAGGACCTACACCCGACAGTTCCAAAGCATGGGTCTCAAACCTACTCCGCATTCGCAGCCAGGCCAGCATCACTCCGGTCCCGGCAATCAACGGTGAAAGCCATACAGTAGCGACCACGATTTGAAGGCGAAGCTCCTCCATTAGGTGCTGCATTCCATGTTGAGACTGCTCCACAGTGACAGCAATAAAAACGACACCGACCACCAAAACCGCCACAAGCAGCACCATGCGAAGCATGGTCGGCAAAACAGCGCCCCACGCCTTCACCGCAGCCTCCAACGAGTCCACACAGACAATGTGCTAAGCCCCAAGACAACAAGAGGCAGCAAGGCCGTTCCACTGGGTCCTACATCCACAACCACGTGGTCACCCAATCTCTGGATGGCCCATACTCCCAACACCGCACCGACCGTTAACCACGCTGGGCGGCGAAAGCGGGCGCCCAAGGGCAAACCCAACAACGCCAATATCGGTACAGACAAAGGCAACACTGTTCGCTTGTACAAAACCAAACGCTCTTTAGATGCATCCACCCCGCGTGATTCCATTCTCTCTATGAGTCCAATTAACGAACGACTTGACCGTTCAAAATTATGGATGCCCACCTGATCCGGAACCAGACTTGCACGCGCGCGGTCAAACTCCATCTTCCAGGCCTCATCGAGCTTCATCGCCTGGCCGTCTTCTAAAAGAACCTCCCCTTGGGCATCGAAGCGCCCCTTCGGCGCCCATACAACCAGCTCTCCAGAAGCATAGAAGACATCGTTCACCGCCCCCTCTTGCTCGCTGGCTACACGTAAAACGCCGTCACCTACTGGAACCGGCTGGCCCGGTCGAAGCTGTAGTTCTTCAACAGCATCAACGAGGGCTGAACGTACCACTCCTCGACCCAGGGGTCCCAGCACATGGGTGCAAAGACCCACCCCTGCCGCAATCAAAAAGCCTGCCAAGCAACAAGCTGGAATAAGCCTTTGTGTGCTTCGGCCAGAAGCACCCAGGGCCATCACATCTCCCCCTTCAGACCACAACCGAGCGGTCGTGACCGTCGCAAAGAACAAAGCCACTGGAGAAAAGACCGCAACCATTTCAGGTAGAAACCCAACGGCAATCAAAAATAAGCCTGACAAACTCGGAACAAACTCCGATTGCACAACGGCTTGGCCTGTCAGCAACACCACAGAAGCCACAATAAGACCGCAAAGAGATGGCCAAAACCTCAGGTTTAAAGCACGTATCCATGACCTGGTCAATGCGGATGGTACAACCATGTGGACTCACAATGAAAACGTTTTGATCTGGGCCGTCGAGGCGCCTGTGACACCTTAAAAGGTTGCCGATCCTCGCTAGTCCACTATAATGCGCGCGCACGAAATACCGCTGTAACGGGCATGAGAAAGCCCCCACCAACAGGGGCAAACGCCTCACCGATAGCGCAGGAGAAAACGAATGGAGTTCAACGTAGGCGACAAAGCAGTCTATCCAGCCCATGGCGTAGGCGTCATAAAGGGCATTGAAACGAAAGATTTCGGTGAAGTAAGGCAAGAGTTTTACGTTCTCAAGATTCTCGACAACGGCATGACCATCATGGTTCCCAAAGAAAATGCCAGCGCAATCGGTATGCGGCCCGTGATCAATATGATTCAAGTCGCAAAAGTCTATGATGTACTCAAAGATCGCGATGTTCCCACAGACAACCAAACGTGGAATCGCCGCTATCGTGAATACATGAACAAGATTCAGACCGGAGACCCCATTGAAGTTGGCAAAGTTCTTCGTGACTTGGCGTTACTTCGTGGCGATAAGAATTTGAGCTTTGGTGAAAGAAAAATGTATGACCAAGCCCACAGCCTCCTTGTTCAGGAATTGTCTGTGGCCAAAGACTGCGACGAAAAAACCATTGAGTCCGAAATCGAAGACATCTTCGCCGATTAAAACAATCGGCGTGTCACGCACCTGAGGAGGACACCATTTCAAAGACCCCACGCATACGTTTGCATTTCCCAACGGACCGGAGCATTCACATTGGTGATCTCCGCTTGGCCATGGTGACAAGCCTTTGGGGTTGGAGCCGCAAAGGTGTTCTTGTTGCAACGAACGACAACACGGCTGCCTTAGATGACCTCAGATGGCTCGACATCGAACCTGACGAACTTGTGGACATCAAGCAGCGAACAAGTCCCAAGGAAGTGATCGAAGCACTGGTCGAGGCGAAATTGGCCTACCCCTGCTATTGCACTAGTGCTGAACTGAGGGAAATGCCATCTGCACCCAAAGGTCACCTTGAGCCAACGCTTTACGACGGCCGATGTAGAACATTGAGCATGGAAGACCAAAAGATTCTAGCCAAGGCGGGCCGCAAGCCCACTCTGCGTCTTCGCGTTCCAGACGAAATGGAGAAAAGCACGCCCAAACGACTGGCCAAGCTTCTACCCAACAAGATCCACGACTTTGTGGTGTTGTCTGCTGACAACAGCCCGACAACAGCACTCTCCGCTGTGCTGAATGACCGCGATGCTGAAACCACACACACCTTGTTGCACGAAAGCGACATGAACCATGTGTATCAGCGAATTCTGATTGCCCAGGCGCTGGAGTTGTCATCTCCCGAATTTTCATCCATCCCCGATGTTATTCAGGTGGGTACAACTGCAACCGGTTCAGCCTGGCAAACAATCGCCAGCCTGAGGGACGCTGGGTACCATCCCAGCGCAGTTCGGACTGCACTCCTACAGGCTGGATGGGCCGACGCGCTGTCAGCCCCACTGAAGGATCAAGCCAAAGACTTCAAGTTGAATAAATTGAGCAAGAAGACTGCTGAAATCAACTTGGACGCACTACAGGAAGCCAATTCCAATGTCATCCAAGACATGGATAGCAAAGCTCGGGTCGACGCGGTGTTTGACCACCTGGCACGCCGAGGATTCGCATTCAGCGAACGAGATCGCCGATGGCGAACCAAGTTCGTCGAACTTGTGGTGGAAGACCTCAGCACACTGGCGGACGCCGAAAATATGGCTGGATACGTTCTCACGGCTACAGTGAGCTACGACAAAGTGGGGGCAGAAACCCTAAGAGATAAAGCCACCCAAAACCTGATCGATACATTTGAGTCTCAAATCAAGGCTGGAAAAGTAAAGAGCTTGAGCGACTGGAAGTCGGTATTGGCAAAGTTCCGCTCTCAGGTGGAAATCCCTGGTCGCGCACTCTCTACAATCCGATTGGTTTTGACTGGTGAGCGTACCGGACCCAACCTGGTCATCCTCGCGACCTTGCTTGGGGAAGACGGTATCCGTCACCGCCTTGAAAAGGCCCGCAAATACAGAAGCTAAGACCTGAAACGTCGCGCCAGAGATTGACCGGAGATAGCTATGGGTATCCCTTTTCGCATTTACAACACCCGTACCCGAAGCGTGGAGGATTTTAAACCCACCACTGAAGGCAAGGTTGGGATCTACGTATGTGGAATGACCGTCTACGACAGATGCCACATGGGTCATGCGCGCGCGATGGTCGTTTTCGACGCATTCGTTCGCTACCTCCGCTTCCGCGGCTGGGATGTCAACTTCGTCCGCAATTTTACGGATGTGGACGACAAAATCATCACGCGAGCGAATGAACTGGGAGAAGACCCCATCGCGCTATCAGCGCGCTTCATTGAAGCCTTTCACGAAGATGCAGATGCCATGGGACTCATCCGACCCGATGAAGAGCCCAGAGTCTCTGAATCCATTGATTCCATCCTTCAGCTGACCCAAAGCTTGATCGAGAAAGGCAGCGCATACGAATCCGAAGGTTCTGTATGGTTCGATGTGAAATCTTTCCCTGCTTACGGACAATTGTCGGGCCAAAAGGTCGATGAACTCAAGAGTCCTGATGTCGTTCCTGGAAAACGCCACCCTGCAGATTTTGCTCTTTGGAAAGGCGTGAAGCCTGGAGAACCTGCATGGGACAGCCCGTGGGGGCCGGGTCGACCAGGCTGGCACATCGAATGTTCGGCCATGGCCATGGACTGTATCGGTCACACCCTGGATATCCATGGTGGTGGCTTGGATTTGGTGTTTCCCCACCACGAAAATGAAATCGCTCAATCGGAAGCACACTCTGATTGCACCTATGCCAACTACTGGATGCACAACGGCATGTTGACCATGTCGGGCGGCCAAAAAATGGGCAAGAGCCTGGGCAATGTTTGGAATGTCCAAAATGCGTTGAAAGAGTTCCCTGCCGAGTGTCTGCGTCTGTACTACTTGCAGAGCCTCTACCGGTCTTCTCTGCCCTGGCACGATGAAGCCCTCCCAGAAGCCTTAGGCATGCTTTGTAGGCTGTACGAGGCCCGTGAGGTGGCCGAGTCCATGGGAGGCAGTGAGGATGCTGCTCAGGTGGCCAAAGACCTCGGTGAAGATGCGATGAAGGTCATCGAAATCGCTGAATCATTTGAGTCACGCTTTCTGAGCGCTCTCGACGAAGACTTCAACACCGCCAAAGCCATGGCTGTTGTGTTTGAGCTTGCACGAGCCATCAACCGATTCGCAAACCACAAAAAAGCCAAGAAGCGTGGAGGTCCTGTGGTTGCAGGCGCGCTTGCCGCTTTCCAACTTGTGTCCGACACACTGGCAATCCTTAGCCTGGACGTCTCGGCGTTTATGGAAGAGGTAAAAACCAAACGTTGTGCTGCAATGGGTTTGAATCCTGAACAAGTGTCTGAGACCATTGCTGCCCGCTCGCAGGCTCGAAATGATCGCGAATGGGCCACTGCCGATGCCATCCGTGTCGACCTCGACGAAAAAGGGGTCATCCTGATGGACAACCCCGATGGGACGACAACCTGGCGTCTGCGAATCACAGACGCCAGCTAAATCCTCCGCTCAATCCACCTGGCAGCGCTACGCTCTACTTGGCCAGAATCGCGGCACAAGCAACACCGACCTGTTTCTTCTCGGCACCGCACTGGGTGTAGCGAACCATCGAGACATACTCACCATCTGGCGGTGAAGCTTTCTCGACCTTGTAGTCCCAAAGCCAGGCCGCCACAGGCTGATTTTTGCCCTTGTGTCGCACCGAAGCTTCACCTGGAGTGAGTCCTTTCTTGACAGGCTTTCCTTCCAAATAGACGTCGTAGCTAAAGGAGCAGCCTTCAGGAGGCGTCATGCCATCCATACCCAAGTAGGTAAACTGAACCGTGTCTCCAACCTTGTAATGTGCGAGATGGGCTGCTTTTGCAGGATCTTTCGGGAAACCCAATTCTGGACGACCCACCAAATTCTTTGATTGGTCGGCTTGGCAGTTTTCCCACAACAGTTCACCCATTTCGTTTTTCACGAATGGATTCGTTCCGTTCGGGTTGGAGTCCTCCATGGATTTTCCGTTGTAGATCGTCATGTAGTTGTCGGTGACCCGAAGTTGACACTTTCGGTCCACAACCTTCACGTACATCCGCGCTTGAAGCTTGTTGCCCAAGTTGTTGTTTCCCAACTTCCAACGCTTCCACTCATCACCCTTCTTGGTTTTCTTCGCTTCTTCAAACTCAGCGGTGCCTTCTTTGACACCTTTGGCCGCCTCTTCCGCACTCAAGTCAGAGTCTATGCCCTGCAGGGTGGCCACATCACAGGTACCACCGCCAGCGAGCAATGCTCGACACCAATCGGTGGGAAGGGCTTCTTCCTTACATGTGACCTTTTTCTCTCCAACTGTACAGTCATAGTCGTAGATGCTGCTTTTTGAGCGGGCATTGTATTTGGCCTTGAGTTGACCTTCTTCTTCCACAAATTTCATCCGGCCCATCACAGGATCGGGTGATGTTCCATCCGGCGTGGTGTTCAAATACAGCCACTCGGTGCCAGCCAAGGTGCTGTTCGTGACATCACAACTGGCAGCTTTACTTCCTAAAGTGAGTCCCTTCTTCTCTTCTTCGCCACCACACCCAACGAATGAAAAGCTCAAAGTTGCGAGCAACAAAAGGGAACGGGACGAGAACGTAGACATGAAACACTCCTATTGTGCCAAGCTACATAACGAGAGGACCTGAAGCGGCAACGACTGGTTACACGGAGAACATGCGCATCATCCTCGCCACACACAATTCCCACAAACTGGTCGAAGTCCAGGCCATGTTGGCCTCCACCCAATGGGAGGTTGTTGGATTAGACCAGTACCCCGAATTGGGGGAAATCCCAGAAGACCACGACACAATGGAGGCCAACGCCATCCAAAAGGCAGAGACCCTGTTTAAGTATACCGGTCTGCCCACTGTGGCCGACGATTCGGGAATCGAAATCCGCGCTCTTGGCTGGGCGCCAGGCGTATATTCCAAGCGTTGGACACCAGAAGAAACAGATGAAGCAAACAACGCAAAGTTACTGGTGGAACTTGAAGGCAAGAGCGACAGAATGGCTCAATATCGATGCGCCATCGCATTCGTCACCGAAAAAGGGACTTCCACTGCAGAAGGAATCTGTACAGGGACCATTGGGCATACGCTCACAGGCACTGGCGGCTTCGGCTACGATCCACTTTTTTGGCCAACAGATGTTCCAGGCCGCACGATGGCGCAAATCAGCCTAGAAGAGAAAAACAAGATCAGCCATAGAGCCGCTGCTTTTGCGCATCTTCCGGCCATGCTGGAGCGCTACTTTAAAGAATGAAGCCCATTCGCACACGACCGGTATAAATCACGCCGGGTGCGGTGTAGAATTCTCCAGCCAGGTCGAGCTTGTCTAATGTCCACTGAAGCCCCAAAGAGCCTGTGAAACTGGCGTACGGTGATTCATTGTTGCCCACAACGGCATCATCACCAATGTAGAAAAACGTACTGGCATCGGTGAAACCAACGGCCATGTACGGCTTCAACCCTTCTTTGAACTCATGCCCAACAATCGCATCGATTCCGAAGGTCGACCCCATATAAAAGTCGAGTTCTTCAGGGTCTTCACTGGTAAAGGGCGTCGCAATTTCAGCAATCGTTTTCATGAGTGTCGCGTGGTACCGCATGCCCCACTCAAAACCCGTTTCTGATTGAACACCAAAGCCGGTTTCTATACCGACAATCACGTTTCGTGTTCCAAACACTGTGACGGGTGGCACGTAGCCAATGCCCGCGTATGGCACGACTTTGCCCAACTCGTTGAAGCTAAACAGCAGTCGCGGTCGAGGTAAAATGGGCGCTTTGTTCGTGTCTTCGGTCTTCGTTCCACCCAAGACCAATCTGCGGTCACAGCCCAAGAACGGAATGGCCGCCAATTCCAGATTGATCGAACCGGATCCCGCTGGGTTCGGCACAGCAGAATGGAGCGGAGACATTGTGGTCGCCATCGCAAAGTAGTTCAGCAAAAAGTCTTGCTGGGACTGTTCGTCATAATCGGAGGAGCCATCTGCGATGTCTTTCTGAAGCTGGGTCGCATACTCAAAGCAGTCTTCGTCAACTCCATTGAGATTGGCAGCCTGTGCGGTGGTACCCAGCAAAAGTAGTAAATTGATCATTCTGGAACTCCTGCGTTGATCCATTCAATGATGAGTTCAAGATCTTCAGTCGATACAAGTTCATACGAAGGCGGCGGCATTGGATTGCCATCAATGTCAGAGTCACCCCGCATTTTCTTGACCAAGTAAGCAGAGTCACCATCTCCATCGGTATGGCCCTCGGTCGTCAAGCTTGTGTAGGCAGCATCAGAACTGCCCAAATCCAAGCCTGCAGCAGGAGAGCCGCTGGCATGACAGGCATTACAGTGGGCCGCATCACTCGATAAAATCGGCCAGACGTCCGACGCGAAGCTGACGGAGTCCGCATCTGCATCCGCATCTGCATCCGCATCTGCATCCGCATCCGCATCCGCATCCGCATCTGCATCCGCATCTGCATCCGCATCCGCATCCGCATCCGCATCCGCCTCTTCATTACAAATGGCACCCGCGTCCACCCAGTCCGTAATGATGTCGATATTCGACTGGTCCATCAGCCCTGTTGGTGGCATCGCTGCAGCAGCGTTTGTAATTCGATCAATAAGTACACCCTGCGATGAATCTCCAGCCACAACGAGAGGTTCTCCTGCCATGGACGTTCCATTCACGACATCAGCACACAAATCACCATCAAGGGCGAGTCCCACCGAGGGTGCTTCACCACCATGACATCCCGCACAGTTGCCATTCATTACGTCGACAACCGCGGCATAGCCCTCGCCTTCGACAACAACCGAATGACTGTTGAATTTTGTATCGTCACAAGCAGATAGCAATAAAATTGCAGTAAGCAGCATCAGGGCCTCCTTCTGAATGCAGCCTCTGGATTGTCGCGTATGAACCCTGTCGATGTCCAACAAACACACGGTATTCGACGCTCACATCCAAAAGACGAATGCGTTCAAAGACAACAATTGGGCGTGTCGTACACCGAATACCAATCTGCGATCACTGTTTGTGTCTCATCACCGACAGCCGATTTAGCGTGCGTTCGATGGAAAGATGGTCGGGGCGCCCGGATTCGAACCGGGGGCCCCCTGGTCCCAAACCAGGTGCGCTACCAGACTGCGCTACGCCCCGACGGCACACCGTTTAATACATTCTTGGCCCACTGGGCAAGGTTCAACCAATTTTCGTTGAATTAGATGACGCCCATTTCCTTGGCGACAATCAATCCTGCCATACACAAAACGAACCATCCAAAGCCCCTTTTGAGCTTAGAAGCGGGCACTTTGGAGGACAAGCGAGTACCAAAGAAACTTCCTACCATCGCGAGAAAGGTCGCCACAGCCGCAAATTGCCAGTCCACGTCGACATGTTGAATATGGCCACCAAACGCCGCGATCGACTTCATCGAGATGACCAACAATCCTGTTCCGACAGCCTTATGCATCTGCATGCCGCCAAGAAGCACAAGAGCAGGAATCACAAGAAAACCTCCTCCAGCCCCCACAAGGCCTGTGGCATAGCCAACCACAATCCCTTCGATAACGATCACCCACGTCGGCAGCGCCACCTCTCTTGGCTTCAAGGCTTTCCTGGGTCGAACCATGGCAACCCCAGCAATGGCCATCATGACAGCAAACAACACCAATAAGGTCGAACCATCGAACCAGACTGCGCTCTTGCCACCAAGATAGCCTCCGGCCATGGCTGCCACACTAAAGATGAAGCCAGTTCGCCATTCAATATTTCCGTTTCTTGCGTATTGAATGGTTGCAAACAAAGCGGTCACACCGACCACAAGCAATGAGGTCGCAATCGCTACTTTGGGGTCTTGTCCAGCAACATAGGTCAGCGTAGTGACGGCCATAATGGACCCACCACCGCCCAGCAGACCCATGACGACACCGGTCAAAACCGCCAAAATTGCGACGAGGGGTGTCATTTACTCTCGGCCCCAACCATGACTTTGTGAAGCGCCATTCCACCCCCCATACATGCAACAAAGAGAAGGACAGGTTGAACTGCAGTTCCCACAGACACTATCGCTGGACCGGGACAGAACCCAACCAAACCCCAGCCCACACCAAAAACTGCGGCACCAACGAGCAACGGAGCATCAATTTTGCCACCCACGGGTTCTTCAAATGAAGTGTCCAAAACTGGCTTATCTCTCTGAAGCACCCACAACCGAATGGGTGCATAGGTCAACACCGCACCCCCCATCACAAATGCCAGAGATGGGTCCCATTCGCCGAATACATCCAGAAAACCAACCACCTTGTCGGGGCTGGTCATGCCAGACAAAACCAAGCCAACTCCGAAAACCAGACCGACAATGAGTGCAGCAAAAGATTGTTTCACAATGCACCCCCAGCGACGGTACGCACAAGGAATACGGTCACCATGCCCGCTGCCATAAATGTCAATGTTGCAGCGATCGACCGCATCGATCCCCGGGACATCCCGCACACACCATGACCCGACGTACATCCTTTACTCAAACGTGTACCAAACCCGACCATGAGGCCCCCGGCACCAAAAGCCCACAGGCTGCGGTCCAACGTATTCTCAAATGCTTCCGGCATGGAACCAAACAAGAGGGCGCCAGCAGCCACAAGACCAAGCACGAAGGCCAAACGCCAGTCCTTTCGACCATCCGCTGTGACCACGGACCCAAAAATACCGCTGCACCCAGCCACACGGCCCTGCATGAGCAAATGCAACACAGATGCCAGGCCAATCAAGACACCACCAACCAATGGGTAGATGAACTGTTCCATACTCACGCACCACCTTCTGTGGGCAACCCACATTCATTCCAATGCACCATGCCACCTCGCACCGAGGCCACATCGGTAAAGCCACCTTCTGTCAGTGAAAGTGCGACTCGACTTGAACGAGCGCCACTGTGGCACACCACTGCGATGGGTCGGTCACGCTCCCAGCCAGAAACCGCGGCTTGTACATTCGCTTGCGAAATGCACTGAGCATGAGCTGCATGGCCCAATTCCCCGACCCATTCATGAGGCTCACGACAATCGATGAGTGTGACCTTTTCTCGCTGTTCGTAGGCCCAACTGGGCTCGACTTCTCGACCAAGCACATTCTCGTCCGCTGGGGTCGACCCGTCCAGACCGCACCCCAAATTCAAGGGCAACGCTCGGTCGATATGCTTGGGGTACGCCAAGTTCAAGTTGTCCATAATGGCCACAAATTCATCTTCACTTCGTCCTGCACCCAATCGACCATTGTGTTCGATTTCATGGGATACAGTGGTCACACATCGTCCTTTATAGTCATGGGCTGGGTACAGAAGTGTGTCGCCTGGAAGGCTAAATATCTGTTCATGAATCGACCGATATAAGGTCCGGGCGTCCCCGCCTTGAAAGTCGGTTCGACCGCATCCACCGATCAATAAAGTATCACCGGTGAATGCGATTTTTTGGTCCAAGGTGACATAGGTCACACACCCTTGGGTATGACCCGGTGTTGTCCGCGCGGTGAGTCCAAAAGACCCAAAGCGAATTTCTTCGCCATCTGCCATCACCACATCCGCACACCGCACACCGGCATGAGTACTCAACACGGTCTGACACTGAAATCGTTCACGAAGGGCGCCTGCGGCAGTCACATGATCTGCATGAACATGCGTGTCCAAGGTGTAACGGAGGGTCAAACCATGGTGTTCCAACCGCTCAACGTCTCTCTCAATTTGCGCCAATACTGGATCGATCAGGACAGCATCTCCAGTTTCAAGGTCTGCCAAAAGATACGTAAACGTGGATGAATTTGGATCTTTAAGTTGCTCAAACAGCATCCGGCAGCCTTCCCTTCCCATTCATGAAAATGAGAGTCCAGCCCCCTTATTGTTCTTTGCAGGACCCTTCACCTGTCCCTGCGGATTTCCTGAATGGAGGTTTGCCCAAATGAGTCAGCGACGGAGAGACAACTTGTCGCGAATGGCACCAATATCGAAGCGCCCTACTCGGGAAAATCGATCGATAAGTGTATGCCCAGCCTTTGACAGATCAAGCAAACGGCGGGCGCGGGTCACCACAAACCGACTTTCCAACATCTGACTGGCAGAGGATGTTCGACCATGATGATCCAGCAACTTGACCGCCTCCTCCAGCTTTTCGATTGTGTTTTGAACCAACCTTAGTTCTCGCTCTCGGAAAACATGGGTCACCATTCTCACCACGTCGGTTTCAGCCTCAAAGCACCGTCTACTTCCGTCTCTGCCGGAATCTCGAACAACCGACCATGCCCGCAGATCTTGGAGAGTCATAGAGACACTGCCCACACTTAGACCCGTTTCTTCGACGATTTCAGCCGCGGTCATTGGACGTGGGGACAAATACAAACATGTCCAAACCCTCCCCATGGAGGGCTTGAAATTCCAGAAACCCATCAAGTCACCAATGGACTCACCCACGATTCGGCGTGCCGTCGACAACGACTCGACAGCCGCACTCTGCTTTGAAGTTTGATCGTGTTCAGTAGACGTGTTCATGGCATGTCGGTCCCTGTGGCGTTAGACTATGTCTGTTTTCAATACAGATTGAAACAATACAGTCCTAATCGATTCCAGCCCTGGAGTACATCGAATGCAGATCCAGGCCAGCCGCCTTGAGCCGTCGGGCCTCCATGCCGGAGCGCCCCGCACCACCATTGATGGTGTTGCCTCTGTCTTTGCAATCGTCTCCCAAGAGATGGAATTGGCAGAGCAGCGACTTCACCAGCAACTCCAGAGTGCAATTCCCGCGGTCGCGGAAATTGGCGAGTACCTGGCACTGTCGGGAGGCAAACGGTTTCGCCCGCTCCTCACCTGCTTGGGCGCAGGCGCATCAGGCTTTGAAGGCGAAATTGGTGATTTGGCCTGTATTGGTGAACTGATTCATCTGGGCAGTCTTCTACATGACGATGTGGTCGACGATGGACAAGAAAGAAGGGGTAAGCCCACCGCTCAGCGGGTTTATGGAAACCCTGCCGTCATCCTTACAGGCGACTTTTGTGTCGCAAAAGGCCTGTCGCTGGCAGCGGAACATGGGGGTCATACTGCAGTAAGCAAGCTCGCGTGGACCGTCAGCGCCATGTCCGAGGGGGAAGTCACCCAACTCCTCAATCGAGGCAATTTGGATCTCGACGTTCAATCGTACATGGACATCGTTCACAAAAAGTCGGCCACACTGATCGCATGGTGTGCCGCCGCAGGCGCATGGGCGGTGAACGATTCAGATGCCGCAGAAGCCCTGTATACCTATGGGTTGAGCGTGGGTACCGCATTTCAGATCACAGACGATGTACTCGACTACACAGGTGAGAAGACAATGACGGGAAAACGTCGTGGTCAAGATCTTGCCGAACGAAAGATGACACTGCCTCTTTTGATCGCCATGGAACGGGATCCCAGTATTCGGGAGCGACTTCTTCAAGGAAACCCGTCACCCGAACGAATTCCTGCACTTCTTGAACGTGTTCATGCATGTGGCGCCACCGATGCAGCCCTTCAAGAAGCACGAGATCTTGTGAACACCGGCCTTCAAGCATTGGACACACTGCCAACATCTGAGCATCGCGATGCTTTAGAGTCATTGGCACATCACTTGGTCGACCGAATCGCATGAATGTACCTGCTCCCAATACACCGGTGGCTGGGTCCGAAGATCGAGCGCCTGCCGTCCGGGCAATGTTCAACGATATTGCACCCAAATACGACACAGCCAATCGCGTATTGAGTCTGGGTCTGGACCAGTGGTGGCGCCGTCGAGCAATCAAAGCACTGGGAGAGTCAAGAACAGGCGTGGTATTAGACCTTTGTGCTGGAACACTGGACCTGTCCCGGATGCTTATCGATGAAGGTGCAACACGGGTGATTGCCGCGGATTTTGCGGAAGACATGCTGGCATCTGGATCTCACAAGTTTACCGATGTGGACCCAATTGAAATCATGTGTGCAGATGCACGAGAACTGCCCATTGAAGACAATAGCGTGGATGGCATCATCTGCGGTTTTGGACTGCGCAACGTACCGGAATTGCATCGAGCGTTAGCGGAATGCGCGCGGGTTCTTCGTCCCGGTGGCACCATCGTTGTCTTGGATTTCTTTCAGCCCATCGGATTCATTCCTCGGTTGCTACAGGGTACGTACAACAGGCTGATCGTTCCCACAGTGGGCGGCATCATCACAGGCTTTGGTGATGCATACCGGTACCTGAACCAGTCCATCGACGCCTTTTATACAGCAGATGAATTTGCCTCACAGCTGCATGATGTTGGGATTGAAGCAAAGGCACACTCGATGTTTCCTCCTGTGGCACACATGATCGAAGGTCAGCTGCGAAATGGCTGACCAAACCCATCGCTGGATACAAGTCCAAGAACCCATCAAGGACATGGATCCTTGGGCCATCCTTCATCCACTCCAAGTGGACGGGGTTCGGTTGATGGCATGGTCTGCACCCCATCAGAAAAACTGTTTCGTCGCTGCAGGGGTCATTCGGGAATACCGACCGACTGGAGATGCTCGATTTTATCAAGCCAGAGACTGGTGGAATGAAATCGCATCCAACATGCTCACAATCGATGTAGACGGGAATCCGGTTGTTCCCAAAGCACCAGGGTGTTTGGCTGGATTCGCATTTTCCAGCCGAGAGAATCGGACCGAACACTGGCAAGCATGGGGCGATGGAGCGCTGTGTCTCCCGGAAGTTTTAGTTTGGCGATGTGATGGCCAAACATGGGCCGTGTACACCATAGATACAAATGAACACGCGATGGCGGAACGCTTGCCGCATCTCCGCACCATGTTGATGGACTGGAAACAGCGTGCTGTAAGTACGATGGCCCCTCCTGCCAACGGTACTGTGATGCCACTGCACAGCCATGAAGACGCCTGGGAAACTTGGAAGTCCAATGTCCAGGCAGCTCAAGCCACCATGGCAACGGGTTCGATTCAGAAGGTGGTCCTTGCCCGAGCGCAAGCGTACCGACCCGACGCCACCCACAGCTTCGATCCTCTGGCAACCGCCTGGGCCCTGCGCGACCGGCAAATTGATTCCACGACATTCTTAATACGCCGCAAGGATGGCCAAGCCTTCTTGGGCTCCAGCCCTGAGATTCTTGCGCGTCTGGAGTCTGGACAAGTAGAAACGGTTGCCCTCGCTGGGACTCGCCGTAGAAGTGACACCAGCACAGACGACGAAGCCCTCGGCACCGCGTTGCTGGAAAGCACCAAAGATCGGCACGAGCAACAACTGGTGGCCCAAGCCATCGAACAGGCGCTCACTTCCATGGTGTCGAACCTTGAAGGCTCCGACACCCCCGACGTCGTACGACATCCAGATGTACAACACCTGCGAACCACCATTCGAGGTTCTGTAGCTTCAGATGCAACGATTTTCGATCTTGTGAATAAGCTCCACCCAACCCCTGCGGTTGGAGGTCTACCTCGAGAACATGCATTGCAATGGCTTGATCTCAACGAACATTTAGACCGGGGCTGGTATGCCGGCCCCATCGGATGGATCTCCCCATCCGGCGATGGAGAATTTGTGGTGGCCATTCGTTCGGTATTGATGGCGGATGATCAAGCTGCGGCATTCGCAGGATGTGGTTTGGTCGCCAGTTCGAACCCTGCGGACGAATGGGAAGAGAGCCAAGTCAAACTCCAAACTGTACGACAAGGTTTGGCGTTTCAACAGCGTGCAGACCGGTGACAAACACCGCAGAACTGAACCGCCTGCGCGCAGCGGCGATCGCAGAAACGGTCATCCAAATGGGCTTGCAGCATGTGGTCTTGTCTCCCGGAGCACGAAACACTCCGCTGGTTCTGACACTGCATGATCTTCAGGAGGCC
>PALY01000113.1 GCA_002707085.1 Deltaproteobacteria bacterium | reverse complement strand
TGAGGAGAGGTGGCCGAGTGGTCGAAGGCGGTAGATTCGAAATCTATTGTAGGGCAACCTACCGCGGGTTCGAATCCCGCCCTCTCCGCCATTCACGTCCAGTTATAAACTTTTTGCGGAGGGGTGTCCGAGTGGCCGAAGGAGCTCGCTTGGAAAGCGAGTGTAGGGCAACCTACCGCGGGTTCGAATCCCGCCTCCTCCGCCATTTTTTGCGCCATTGGCGCAGACCCAAGGTGGTGGTCGGGTCTCCGTGGTCGGGGATCCGTGAACTCCGCCAGGACCGGAAGGTAGCAACGGTGTCGGTCCCTCCGAGGTACGGGGGTACCCGGCCATCACCTGGGGTCATTAAATTCGTTAGAGGGACAACATGAGCTACCAGGCGATAGCCCGAAAATGGCGTCCCACTACTTTTGATGAGATTGCCGGGCAAACTCACGTCACCCGTACGTTGATGAATGCGATTCGATTAGATCGTGTGCATCACGCCTTTCTATTCTCGGGTCCTCGAGGGGTTGGGAAGACGACGGCTGCTCGTGCTTTTGCTCGTTCACTCAATTGTGTGAATGGTCCAACCCCTGAACCATGTGGGAAATGTCCGAGTTGCACAGAGATCTTGGCAGGTGCAAGTCAGGACGTGATCGAGATTGATGGGGCATCGAACAACTCGGTGGAAGATATTCGCGGCCTTCGTGAATCGGTTCGGTACTTGCCTGTCCATGGGAAGTCCAAGGTCTACATTGTGGACGAGGTTCACATGTTGTCGAAGGGTGCATTTAATGCGCTGCTGAAGACACTTGAGGAGCCACCACCCAATGTCGTGTTCATGTTTGCCACGACGGAGCCACAACGGATTCCGGACACCATCCTGTCTCGAGTCCAACGATTTGACTTTAAGCGCATCGCGCCGGATGTGGTCATTGAGCGGCTTGGTCTCATCGCCAAGGCGGAAGGGGTCACCATTGATCAGGACTCGTTGCGGCTGATTGCGCGCGCGGGCGAAGGTTCGATGCGCGACTCTCAGAGTCTTCTTGATCAGGTGATCAGTTTTGCTGGTGATGCACCGACGATGGAGCAGGTTTCCGACATTCTTGGGCTGGTCGACCGGAAACTTTTGTACCAGACCTTGGAAGGCATTCTTCATGGCGACGCAGATGGCTGTTTGAGCGCGATATCCGCGGTGTATGGCTATGGCTATGAATTGTCTGAGTTCACCAGCGAGATGTTGACGTTGATACGAAACGCAACGTTGGTTGGGCTGAGTCCCAGTTCCAAGGAATACCTGGACGTGCCGCAGGACGAACGGGTGCGACTGGAAGAGTTGGTTCAGGGAACATCATCCGATGTGTTGGTGCGTGCATTTCACGTCATGCTGGAAGTCCACGATCAAGTGGCACACTCCAATCGGCCACGTTTGGTACTGGAGATGGCGGTAGCGCGTCTGATCAGCATCCGGCCAGCACAGTCGATCAGCCGCTTAATGCATCGTTTAGAGGATTTGGAACACCGAATTCGGGAGGCGGGCGGTGTAGCCATTGCACCTCCACGAACGCAATCGGGTCCGCGGTCGTCAGATGATGACAAGGAGCCATCTCCGGCACCTGAAATATCGGTTCAATTAGACGATGTGGTCCCAGAAAGAGAGCCGCCCGCTTCGGTAGAGGCCGATTCTGCGACGCCCCCATCATCTGATTTTCCTGAAGAGGAAGAGGGTGAAGTTTCATCTGCTGTGCTGGATGATGGAGGCGTGTCTAAAACAGCATCTGCTGAAGCCCATCCGGTCAGTGAGGTGGTCGAACCTGTCGAACCTGTCGAACAGGCCAAACCTGTCGAACAGGCCGAACTTGTCGAACAGGCCGAACCTGTCGAACAGGCCGAACCTGTCGAACCTGTCGAACCCGTCGACCAGGTGGGAACTGAAGCCATTGAGGAGGACGCGGAGGAAGAAGACGCTGACGTGCTTCCTGTCGTTCCGGAGGACGCATCCCCTGAAGAACGTTTCGCTCAATTTCGGCATTGGTTGGATATTGGCGATGTGCGATACCAAGTATGGGCCCAGGACTCCATTTTTATTTCCTGCACACAGCCAACTTTAGAAATTCAGTTTCCAGCCGGATTTAGGCGCAGCCATGCTCAGGTGTGGACTCAGGATGAACGCTTGTTGACCGGCGTGAAGCACTTCTTCTCTGGATGTACTCGAATTCAGGTTCGAGAACGGGACGTGGCGAATGGCCGGCAAACCCATCGAGAAATGAAAGCGGAAGAAATCCGACGGGCGCAGGAAGAGTTGGAACAGGCGATTAGAGACAATGCGGACATTCAAGCGATAGTGAAGCATTTTGATGCTGCGATTCGTGTGGTCGATAAAGATTATCGAGCGCCCATACCGCCGGTATTAAATCCAGTAGAGGAGCAGTGATGGACCCAGTCGATCCCCTCAAAGCATGCATCGTCCAACTCAGTCGTTTTCCGGGCATTGGTGAGCGAACAGCGACGCGTTTGGTCTACTGGCTATTGCGACAGGCTCCAGATGTAGCGTCCGCAATCGGTGCTGCCTTGCAGGCGTTGCCTGCAGCAATGACGAAATGTGGACGTTGTGGGAACATCTCTGCCGTAGACCCATGTTCATTGTGTGAGGATGTAAAGCGAATCGGAGGAATACTCTGCGTGGTGGAGCGTCCACAGGATGTTCAGGCCATTGAGGCTACAGGAGAGTATCGAGGTCGATACCATGTGTTGGGTGGTGCGATTGCTCCCCTAGATGGCATTGGCCCGGATCAGCTGAATATTTCCAGTCTTCTGCATCGCGTAGGACCAGAATCCATCGCCGAGGTGTTGATCGCAACGGATCCCGATGTAGAGGGGGATGCGACGGCCCTGTATTTGACCAAGTTACTCAAGCCACTTGATATAAAAGTGACGCGCTTGGCTCATGGAATCTCTGTGGGGACGGAGATTGAATATGCGGATCGAAGTTCTGTAGCTCGGGCCATTGAGAACCGAAGAGAGCTGTAGGTTTAGGGTAAGAGCGGACTGGACGGTGCTTCCATTAAAGAGGCATCAAGAGGTTCTCCTTCCAAGGCCACCAACATGGCCACTACATCACGAACTTGTTCTTCAGACCAAAAAAGAGGAAGAAGAAACTCTTCGCGGTGACCAACTCTCGGTGGAGCATCCATTTTATTGTAGTGGTCGACCGCCTCAAACAGAGTGGGGAAATGACCTCCATGCATATACGGCGCGGTTTTCACAAGGTTTCGAAGGCTTGGTGTTTTAAACTGGCCGACCTGTTCTGGGCCGAGAACCAAGTGCGAAACTTTTTCGATAATCGCGGGGTTTTCGGGACTATCCGAGTACAGCCCGTCGGAACGCCACATGTTGTCGCGTAGGCTTTGAATGCCATCGTATCGACCCAGCGAAGCATTATCGATATCGTCGCTATCGGGCAGTGCGATGTTGTGGAACTCTTTGTTGGTGAAGGTCGGGCCGGAGTGGCATGTCCAACACATGCCTTCTCCGACGAAAAGCTGCGCACCTCTTTTCGCTGATGGGGAAAGGGCGTCGCCTCCTGTGTTGTTTCCTGCTTCCAGTTCAAGCACCATTTCATCAAAGGGAGAATCCAGTCGGATCAATTTACGTTCGTAGGCTGCAATCGTTTTTCCAATGTTGCTGAAGATGATGTTGATGGTGTCTTGATCTTCCGGGGTCATGTCACTCCATGCACGATGGAGGGGGTCATCCTCGTTGTCTTCGACGGGCATGGCATTGAGGGGGAATCTGTCGGTATCGGACAGGTCTGGAAGGTCGTCAAAGAGCAATGAATAGGCTTCAGTCAGTTCGTCACTGCGCTGGATTCTGTGGGCGACGGCCAGCCTGTTTGTGCCATGTTCGTTGGTTGCTTCTAAAGGGCTGAGTGCTTGACACCAGTGTGTGTCGCATCGTCCATCCCAATAAAACCAGCGGTTGTAGACTGTGTTTAGAATGGTCGGTGTGTTTCTGTCGGTGATACCAACAGCTTCCGAAAGGGGCACGGTGTCTGCAAAGCCATTCTCAGGTTGATGACATGTGTCACAGCTAAACTCTCCTGAACCCGACAACTGGGTGTCGAAGAAGAGAAATTGGCCCATTTGTGCTGCGGCTTCATCGTCAGCATGGATGTTGCTGGGGTCCACAGGTACGAGTTCATCTTTACTGTGTCTCAACAGTCGGTCCATTTGTAGTTCGGAAAACACAACGGCCGGACCGGTCTTGTCGGCGGTATCACTGGAACTGCCACATGCGGACAGCATCAAGCAGAGCCAGAGGCTCCCTCTACTCGCAGCAGTCCACGTCAAAACTGGCCTGTTCTGTGCTTCCGTCTTCACCCTCGATGGTGGCATGGATCACCCAATAGCCAGGCATATAAAATGCGAAAGGGGAAGCGGAATATGTGCCGTCACCATTGTCTGTGAGGACAGGGGTGACGTTCATGCCATGACCGTGGGTAGGCATCGTTCCATCCACGGCAATGATTGTGCCGCCTGAAGTGGAAAACGAGACTGCGAACTCATCGGACTCTGGAATGGGAGATGGGTTGGTTGTGTATGAAACGGTGTACGTTCCACCATCTGATGTCACAGTTGTAGCTGGGTCGAAGTCGTCTGGGAGTTCGTCATCTCCATGATGACTGTGGTCGTGGCTCGCCCCAGAATCTTCAGTTTTATCTGCACATGCCAAAAGGCCGAATACAGATGCCAATAAAGTGAAGCGCATAGCGTTCATTCTCCTCGGATGTAATGGTAGCCTGACGACATATAGGTTGTCATCATCCGACATTATTCGCTTCTTGATTTGAACTGCGCCTTCAGGAAATCTTGATTCATGTGAGCGATGGTGTCCAAGCTGATGTCTTTCGGGCATGCAAGGGTGCATTCACCAAAGTTGGTGCAGTGCCCGAAATCCTCGGAGTCCATTTGGTGAACCATCTTGTCCACGCGAATCCATCGCTCTGCTTGTCCTTGGGGAAGAAGAGCGAGGTGGTTGACTTTTGCACCAGTGAACAACATTGCGGATGCATTTGGACAGCTGGCTACACAGGCACCACAACCGATGCATGCGGCGGCCTCAAAGGCACGGTCAGCATCCGTCTTGGGTACGGGTGTGGCATTTGCATCGGTGGCAGAACCAGTTCTGGCAGTGATGTATCCACCGGCCTGAATGATGCGATCAAATGCGGAACGGTCGACAACCAGATCCTTGATGACCCCAAAGGCCTTTGCACGGAATGGTTCGATGACGATTTCATCGCCATCTTTGAACTCACGCATATGAAGTTGGCAGGTGGTGGTGCGCGCTTTGTGACCATGAGGCTGGCCATTGATCATACAACCACAGGCGCCGCAGATGCCTTCTCGACAGTCGGACTCAAAAGCGATGGGTTCTTTCCCTTCGCCTTCCAGCCCTTCGTTGATCACATCGAGCATTTCCAGGAAAGACATTTCTTCGTTGACGTCTGTCGCATCGTAGGTGACGAATGCGCCCTTGTCGTTGGGTCCATTTTGGCGCCAAACATGCAGCTTGAGATTCATTTATAGCTCCGCTGTGAAGGCTTCACGTAGTCAAAGGTAAGGGGTTCTTTATGCAGGGTTGGTTTTTCACCCACACCATTAAATTCCCAGGCAGCCACATAGCTGAAATCTTCATCATTTCGTTTGGCTTCGCCTTCATCGGTTTGGTATTCCTCGCGGAAGTGACCTCCGCAAGACTCTTCGCGATGTAGTGCGTCGCCAACTTTGACTTCAGCAAACTCCAAGAAGTCTGCGACACGGCCGGCTTTTTCAAGGGTTTGATTCAAGTTTTCACCATGGCCGGGTACCGACACATTGTCCCAGAATTCGTCTCGAATCTGAGGGATGCGTTCAAGGGCTTCTTGGAGGCCCTCTTTGTTGCGCGCCATTCCGCACTTGTCCCACATCAACATGCCCAATTCACGATGGAATGAGTCAACGGAACGTTTTCCATTGATGTTGAGGAGCTTGTTTTGTCGCTCTACAACGGACTCTTTTGCACCCTTGAATTCGCTGCTTTCCACGTCTTTTGGACGGGCGCCCTGCTGAGCCAAGTAATGACCGATTGTGTATGGAATGACGAAGTATCCGTCCGCAAGTCCTTGCATGAGTGCGGAAGCACCCAGCCGGTTGGCTCCGTGGTCAGAGAAGTTGGCTTCTCCCAGTACGAACAATCCAGGCAGGTTTGACTGAAGGTTGTAGTCGACCCACATACCACCCATTGTGTAGTGAATGGCTGGGTAGATGCGCATGGGTTCTTTGTAGGGGTTTACACCCGTGATGCGTTCATACATCTCAAACAGGTTTCCATAGCGCGCGGAAACTTCGCTTTCTCCAAGACGGCCAACCGCTTCCTTGAAGTCCAAGAATACGCCACGACCGTTGTGGGCAACTCCTCGTCCTTCATCGCATGCGGCTTTGGCTGCACGGGATGCGACGTCGCGAGGGACCAAGTTGCCGAACGTTGGGTATCGACGTTCCAAGTAATAGTCGCGTTCATTCTCGGGTATCTCATTGGGGTGTCGCCCGACTTTACCGGCTGATTGGTCCCAGCAGTCTTTGGCGTCTTTCGGGACCCATACCCGGCCGTCATTTCGCAACGATTCACTCATCAGGGTGAGTTTTGACTGGTAGTCGCCAGAAACGGGAATGCAGGTCGGGTGAATCTGTGTGTAGCAAGGGTTTGCGAAGAATGCGCCACGTTTTGCTGCTCGCCATCCCGCGGTCACATTGCAGCCCATTGCATTGGTCGAGAGGTAGAAGACGTTGCCGTATCCGCCAGTGGCGAGAATAACGGCATCTGCTTCATATGAGTTGATTTCACCGCTGACCAAGTCCCTGACAATAATGCCTCGGGCCTGGCCGTCGATTGTGACCAAATCCAGCATTTCTGTGCGGGGAAACATTTTGATGCTTCCAGCTGAGACTTGTGCAGCATGTGCTGAATAGGCGCCCAGCAGCAGTTGCTGCCCCGTTTGGCCTCGAGCATAAAAAGTTCGCGAGACCAAAGCGCCACCGAAGGAGCGGTTTGCCAACAAACCACCATATTCACGAGCAAAAGGAACCCCTTGAGCTGCAGCCTGATCAATGATGTTGACGCTCAGTTGAGCCAGTCGGTAGACGTTTCGTTCTCGAGACCGAAAGTCTCCTCCTTTTACGGTGTCNTAGAAGAGTCGGTAGACCGAGTCGCCATCATTTTGGTAGTTCTTGGCGGCGTTNATTCCACCCTGNGCAGCGATGGAGTGCGCGCGCCGAGGGGAGTCTTGGTAGCAGAAGTTCAGAACGTTGTACCCAAGTTCTCCCAAGGTTGCGGCAGCCGATGCTCCNGCGAGTCCAGTACCGACAACAATGACCGTNTACTTCCGTTTGTTTGCAGGNTTTACAACCTTGATATCGAANTGATGTCGAGACCATGCGCTTTCGATGGGTCCGGTAGGTTCGTTGCTTTTCAATTCATTGTTCATAATTTCAGCCCCCCACAACCTTGAAGAAGCCCGCCATCACACAAATAGGAATGGCGCTGTTTCCGATGGTGATCGCGAGTCCAATCCCAATGGCNGCTTTGCGGGCAAGACCATCAAATCGTGGGTTTCCTTGTCCCAGTGTTCGCGTCATGGACCACACCCCGTGAGTGAGATGCATTCCCAANAAGATTTGGGCCACGACGTAGAAGATTCCAACCAGTGGGTTTGAAAACCCATTGACTACGTTTTCATAGGCGTAGCAAGTAAATACATCATCGATGGTATTGCAGTGCTGATAGCCGCCAGTGTGTGTGGTGCCGACAGTGAAGTGCAACAGGTGGTANANNATGAANGCCAGNACNATGAAACCACCGACACGCATGGTACGGACGGCGTATTTCTCACCGAACCAGGTCTTCTTTTTATAGGAGATGGGTCGCGCGGAATNGGCTGCACGTGTGAGCTTCANGGCGCTCCATATGTGCAGAAAGACGCTGACAAGTAATACAGAACGCGCAGNCCACAACAGGGCTTGGTTGCCCTGCAGCNTGGCTGCGTATGAATTCAGTGCATCCCCACCATCATTCAGAAATATCTGTAAATTTCCCAACATGTGGGCGATTACAAACCCCACGAGGGCGAGGCCAGTCACGGCCATTACGATCTTCTGTCCTATCGTGGATTGCAAAAATCGGCTGAGCCAACTCATGGTGCAACTCCGGGTCCCTTCAGGACCGATCCGTAACCCTGTCAGGGGCGCAGGGAAAGGTGTGAAATTTTGTCCGCGNGNTTGGTGGTCCTTGCTTTCTGTTTTGAGATTGTTTCACGTTCACTGATACCCGTATTTAAAGGCGAAATTGTTGCTTCAGTTTACTTCTACGGTTTTCGTCCAAACAGCCGTTCCGCCCAATCCATCATTCAGGACAATCCAAAGGGTGACAGGCCCTGATTCATCGGGAGCAACACCTTCGATGGTCACACACTCTCCCGCCTCCACGAAGGTATCTGTCATGGCGAAGCCTCCAGCCGAGATGTAGTTGTATAGNCGCGCTTCATCTCCGAAATCTCCATCCACCACAAATGATAGTGAAAAATTCTTCGANTTTTCCAGTTCGATTTCAGAGACTTCATCCAACACAAGTGTAGGGTTCGCACGCCGGTCAGTTTCCGTGGTTACCGTGAGAAGACGGTAGGCCAGTGTCACGCCTTTTGTGGGTAGTTCGGACATCCAGTCGAGCGGGTTTTCAAGCTTCNCAGCCAAGTCTTCAGACCATGGCTCCCCAGATTGTGCCGAGGCTGCTTCATCAAACAAAGGGCAGACGCCCGTCTCGCATACCAGCGTCCATACAGCNGTTGCGCTGAGTGGGCCTGTTTCAGGGAGGATTCCCATGAGCGCTGTGGCTGTTGAAAGGGTTTCAGACCAGTTGGCTTGTGATGCAGAGAGTGTTGTGGTGCTGACNGCCATCGAGTCCCCAGAGGCTTCAAGGCATCCATCACCNAGGTTGGTACACACCCAGGTGACGGCTTCTATGTCCGTCTCATCAGGGTTGGAGATGTACATGGAAAAATCAAAGGGTTCTCCGGGACCCACCTCTGGCGGCTCCGCCACGCTGGCCACCAATCGGAGTTCGTCCACCAGTGTTTCAGGGTCTGTGTCACCGCAGGCCAGCAATGTCGATAGGATCAATACGTTCACCATTCACCTCTCAAGCCGAAAGCTGGCAACGGTGGGTTGCTNAGGATGGGTTCTTCTTCACCGTAGTCGTAAGAGTANCCCTGGGTTTCTACGTTCTTCGAGTAGGTGGCGTTTTGGATGTCCANGTAGGTCGTTAATGTCCATTTCTTGTACACATAGTCTTTGTCGATTCGCAGATCTAGAGAGAAAAATGGGGGCAGTCGTCCGCTGTCTCTTTCGCCGTAGACAGGAATGAACTCCCGGCGATCATGGTTGTAGATTCGGTTGACGACGGGCGTGTAGGGGTTTCCTGAGCCGTAGCGAACACGGGTTCCAATTCGCCAGCGTTTGGGTAGCTTTTGAGACACGAGTGCGTTGATGACCAGGGGCTGGTCGTATTCAAATAATGTTCGTTCCTCGCCAGGACGTTTGATGCGATCCGAACTGCTCACAGTAGCGGAGATAAATCCGCTTGTGTTTTGGAAGTCGACGTTGACCAAGGTTTCTACACCCATTGTTCTTCCGGTACCTTCGTTCGCATAAGCTCCGGTATCGAACGGCCCTGCAGGTGGGGGTCCACTATAAAAACGGAACCGATCTTCTCGTCCGACCACAAGGTTTTGGAGGTCATGGTAAAAGCCGGTGACATCCAGTTTGATGCCTGTGACGATCTGTTGTTCAAACCCAGCGCTGTATTGGTATGCGTATTCCGCCGTCAGATCCGGATTTCCGTCTGAACTGGGCAATAGCTCTCGAATGGTTGGAAACTGAGAGTGTCTGCCTGCACCAGCCTTTAGCGCTGTGTTGGTTCCAATCATGTACCGAACACGAATACGAGGATCGATAGCGGACACCATGATGTCTTCCACAAACATGGCGTCTGCACGGAAACCAGGCGTGATGGTCGCACCTTCCCACTGGGCAGTCATTTCTCCATAAATGCTTGGCATCCAGACGCTGCCCTTTCCTTCTTCAGCGGCTCCCAGTCGGCTGTTGGAAACGGTTTTTTCAGGTGGACGGGCGATGTCATATAGGTAGTTTTCTTGAGCGAAATTTGGGTCTGTCCCTACCAGCCAGCCCAACCATTCGTCTGGCGTGTTTGGTTTTTTAATCTCGGCTCGAGCTGACACTTGAAATTGCTCTTCGTATGCTTCGCTGGAGCCTTCGTATTCGAAGAATTCTCGTTCAGGGCCCAGCAGCACAGAGGTCTCAAGCTCTAAGTCATTCCCAAGGGGTCGGAGGTGAAGCAGACGCAGTTTCTGAAACTGGGTGGCGAAGCCTGCGAGTACAACTTCATCTGAGTCTTGACCCAGAAATCGAAAACGATCATCGGACATCAAGAACATCACATCAGACCAGCCGTTTTCTCCGTCATGCGACCATCGCACTTGTGCGTCGTAGTACCTGGGCGCTTGGACGGTCAGTGAGCCTTTGTTGAGGATGGGGTTCAATACAGCATCTGCGTAGCTTCGGCGTCCAGCCAACGTCACGGCATGACGGTCGTATTTTTGCTGTACAAAGGTGGTTGCCTGGTAGATGTCGATGGAGACATACCCGTTGGACCGTTCGGGTAAGGCCGTGCTGGTTCTTAGGTCTACCAACCCACCCAAAGCGCGACCGAATCGAACACCATAGCTGCCTGGGAAATACCCGACTTCATCCAGCAGGTCGGATGCAACAACGGTGGTGAGGCCTGAGAAGTGAAAGACGATGGGAATCTTGCCACTATCCAAAAAATACAACGAATCTTCGGGTGCAGTCCCACGTATACGAAGTTGACCTGTACCCAGAGGGGCGCGCGCGACTCCAGGTAAATTTTGGACGACCTTTACTACGTCTCCACCGGTCCCTGGCAGGTAGCGAATGTCCTCGCTCGACAGTGTTCTTTCGGCCACTTCAGTTTTGGTGGCCAACGCTGTGACGACCATTTCTTCGTCCGATCCCATGCGGACTTCGTCTCGCACCAAATAGGTGTTGAGTTTGGAGACCTTGTCATCCGAAATCGTGACTTCGATAATCTCAGGAACCAGGGATGGGGCGCTAATCTTCACATTCCAAATGCCGTTGGGAAGACCAGCCAATTGGTATGAACCATCGGGTTTGGTATTGCCGTACACTTCATTTCCGTCGGCACTTCTTGCGCGAATTGTGGCGTTGGCGACGGCTTCGCGAATGCCCGCCTCAAGCACGGTTCCTTCCAAGCGTATCGGAGGGGCTTCGGATGGTTCAAAAACGAATCTGTATTGGATTTGAGTGGGTACGGGCGTGTCACTCGCATTCAACGCTGGCGAGAACCGAAAACCACGGATGGCCAGAAGTGCGGGTTGAGCGAACTCTTCTGAACTGCTTTCGATAATACTGGAAGCGGCCACCAATCCATCGGCATCGATTTCAAGCAACATCAATACGTTGCCACCAAGCCCCTCACGGAGCGCTGTGGCTGGGTAGGTGGCGGGTGCTGCATAGGCCACAGTGGGCGGTTGGGTCACCACAAGATCATTAATGGCCTCTTCGGCGAATGCCGGCCCTGCCATAAAAGAGCCAATAAGAAAGAGCAGAGCTATCCAGCCCTTGTGTGCTTGCCTGCGATGATTTCTCCGAACAAGGTTCATTCTCTATGCCGCGCTTGAGTGTTCAAACAAATTGGACCCAACCGGTCATACTTGTGCTGCTTGAACAGGCTCCAGTTTCTTCTCTTGCTACAAAATCCCACATCATGCTCTTCATTCAGTAGTGTGAACACTTTTTGAATAGCATTTCTTCGCCCGGATGGGGACTCTTATGCGGTATTACAGCACCCCCCCACCTTCGTTGCGGAAGGGTAGAACTGTACATTTCGGCGTTGCTACAGGACACTTTGAGAACACGTCTTTTTTCAGCTTTCGGGAACGGGAGCCGAAAGTAGCGGATGATTTTTGCTTTCTCAAAACGGTATTGTTTTCTAAAAAAGAAGCCCCCCCACGGTCATCGAAGCGTCTCCACAGAACAAGAGCGTTCCGTGGGGACGACTATGCTCTACTCAGCGTGGGTGAAGCGATGCACTCCTGTGTAAGATCGATGGGGTTTAAGGCCTTATCGGTGGCTCTAATCTCATGATCGGACCAGGGCAGAGCCCACAGTGTGATGGCTCCACCTGATAGAACAAGTGTGCCCACGCAAAATGTCCAAAGGGTATCAATCGTCGCGGCATTTAGTATGAAATCCAAGTGTCACCTCCGTTGACTCGACCGGGAACATGCGCGCAAACGGTTGTCATGTCAAGTGTCAATGTGGAAAACACATTAAGTAATTTCCGAAGAAATCCAAAAAACAAAGTAAAAAGCTCCCGTTTTCGCGGGAGCTTTTTGTGTGTAATCCTGTGGAAAAGTTCTATTTCCCGAGAACTTCCAACATCTTCTTGCCCATATCTGAAGGGCTCCGGACCACATGGATGCCCGCATCTTCCATTGCGAGGAACTTCGCTTCGGCTGTACCTTGGCCGCCAGAAATAATGGCGCCTGCATGTCCCATTCGTCGTCCAGGNGGTGCAGTGGCTCCCGCAATAAATCCGACCACAGGCTTGGTCATATTGTCTTTCGCCCAAGCGCAGGCTTCTTCTTCTGCGGTACCACCAATCTCACCAATCATGATGACGGCATCTGTATCAGGGTCATCGTTGAACAGTTTTAGTGAATCCGTGTGATTGGTACCAATGATGGGGTCACCACCGATTCCAATGCATGTAGATTGTCCAAGTCCAGCAGCACTTAGTTGGCCTACGGCTTCGTATGTGAGTGTGCCTGATCGGCTGACTACACCAATTCGACCCGGCTTGTGAATGTGGCCTGGCATGATGCCAATCTTGCATTGTCCAGGTGTAATAATGCCTGGACAGTTGGGACCGATCATCCGTGTATTCTTGCCTTTCATGTAGGCCCAAGCCTTCACCATGTCATTGGCTGGGATGCCTTCAGTGATGACGATGATCAGCTCAATACCAGCATCAACGGCTTCACAAATTGCATCCGCAGCAAAGGGTGGGGGCACAAAGATGACGGAAGCGTTGGCTCCTGTATCGGAGCGCGCCTCTGCAACGGTATTGAAGATGGGTACTTTCCCTTCGAACATCTGCCCGCCCTTTCCGGGAGTGCAGCCGCCAACGAGATTGGTGCCATAGGCCAACATTTGGCCACAGTGGAAAGAACCAGCTCCGCCAGTGATTCCCTGACAGATGAGTCGAGTATTGTTGTCTACAAGAACAGCCATGCTTTAGGCCTCCCGTGTGGCGCCGACAGCCTTTTCGGCGGCGTCAGCCATGGAATCTGCGGTGAGAATCGGCAATCCGGATTCTTCGAGGAGCTTCTTGCCGAGTTCGACATTGGTTCCGGCGAGTCGGACCACCAAAGGAAGTTCTAAGCCAACATCTTTGACGGCTGCAATCACACCTTCTGCAATCACATCACACTTCATGATGCCACCGAAGATATTGACCATGATCGCTTGAACGCTCGGGTCGGCGGAGATGATTTTGAACGCGGCTTTTACCTGTTCAACCTTGGCGCCACCTCCAACATCGAGGAAGTTGGCGGGTTCACCACCGTACAGCTTGATGATGTCCATTGTGTCCATCGCAAGTCCTGCACCATTCACCATGCAACCAATATTGCCATCGAGTTTAATGAAGTTCAGGTTGTATGAAGCCGCTTCGACCTCGGACGCATCCATTTCACCAGAGTCGTGAATCTCGTCGAGGGCCTTTTGCCGGAATGTAGCGTTGTCGTCGATATCGACTTTGGCATCCAATGCAATGACTTCACCCTCGGAAGTAATGATCACGGGGTTGATTTCAAGCATGGAGCAATCGGCAGCCAAAAACGTCTTGTACAGCCCTTTGAACAAACGGCTAGCGTCCTTGAAGGCTGCCCCCGATAGTCCCAATTTGAACGCAAGTTGACGGCATTGCCAGTCGCCCAAGCCTACAGCTGGATCGATATGGGCCTTTAGGATGGCATCAGGATTGGACTCAGCCACTTCCTCGATTTCTGTTCCGCCTTCCGCTGAAACCATGAGTACGTGCTTGGATTCTTGCCGGTCCAGTAGAACAGCGGCATAGATTTCTGATTCGATGTCGGCACCTGTCGTGACCAATACCGTTTTGACGACGACGCCGTCGGTACCGGTTTGTTTGGTGACCAGGGTGTTTCCAAGCATCATTGCTGCTGCTGTTTCGACATCTTCGATGCTACGGCAAAGTTGAACGCCACCTTTTCCAGGCACGTCTGCAGCACCTGCCAATACAGCTGAAAGGACGTCAGCAGAGGAGACTTCTTTAAATCGTCCTTTCCCGCGCCCACCGGCATGAACTTGCGCCTTTACGACCCAAAAGTTTCCACCCAATTCTTTGGCCGCGTCGACAGCCTCGGAGGTGGAGGTTGCGGCGATACCAGGAGGAACCTTTACACCATTGGCGCGCAGCAGGTCCTTGGCTTGATACTCATGAAGCTTCATCAAATCCTCGGGGATTGACGATGGGAGTGGTTTTATCCCAGACGTCTTGGTTCTTGGTTCTCGGCTTTGTACGAGCACCGGTAAATGGGTACGCCGCGACCGTTTCTCATGTGAACACGTTCGTCGACTATTTGGGCTGCAATACCTGCGATTCGGGCGAAGCCAAAGAGCAGTGTGTAGTACTCGGCATCTACCAATCCGGCTGCGTTCAACAGTGTTCCGGAAACCGCATCCACGTTTGGATATGGGTTGGAGATTTTGGGGTTCTCTTTGAGTACTTTGACGGCACGTTCACGCATGGCAAGTGCGGTCTTAAACAGAGGATCGTCTGGGCAGAGTTCTTGACCCAGTGCATACTGCACGGTTGCGCGGGGGTCTTCGGCCCGCAAGACTGCGTGACCAAACCCAAATATTTTCCCACCGGAGGCCAAGGTGTCCCGTACGAATTGTTCGATTTCATCGGGGTCGGTTGTTCCCACCTTCTTGACGAAGTTGAGGCACTCTTGGTTTGCACGGCCGTGGAGTGGGCCGTACAGCCCAGCCATTGCAGCCGCCAAGCTTGCGTACTGATCCGCATGTCCAGAAGCGACGGCTTTGCCTGTGAAGGTCGAAAGGTTGCCTCCACCATGGTCCATATGGAGTACATAGAAAGTGCGCAGAAGCTTGGTAAGCTTTTCTTCATCCGCTCCGGGTACACCGAGCATGTGTACGAAGTTTTCTACCAGCCCCAAGCTGGGGTCGGAAGGGATTGGCTCGCCCCATCCTGAACGGATTCGGTAAATGCTGGCGATGAGTTCTGCTGACCTTGAGATCAAGTTCAGACCATCTTCCATGAAGTCGCCCGTCTTGCCCGTCATTCCCAGCAACGAGAGTCCCGTGATGAGCCACTCCATAGGGTGCCCTTCCCGAGGAAGTAGCTTGAGTGTTTCGATGACCCTTGGGTCAACCTTTGCACGACTGGCAAGATTAGATTTGCAACCCGAGATTTCATCGTCGGAAGGCAACTCTTTGTTGAATAAAAGATAGATTGCCGCTTCAGGATCAATGCTTGCGAGGTCCGCGATTGGGTAACCAACGTAGGAAACACCTTCGCTCGCATCTACTCGGCTCGTACGTACACGGCCGACCGGAAACCCGCGAAGTCCAGTGTTTAGGCTCTTTTCTGTGATCGTGAAGAGGACGTTATCGTCGTCCATAATGGCTTACTCCCCATGTTTGTTGACAGCGCTTATCCGACAGCGGCGGTCCCTGCAGGATCAAAATGCGCCTGCGAGTGAATCAGAGCAAAACAAGTCCCCAAACTGTTTATTCAACAGCGGACATACCATCCCGAATTCGGCCGGCCAAATCGCGTTCTACAGCTTTGGCTGCGACCTTGATGGCGTTGCGGATTGCGCGGGCATTGGAGCGCCCGTGTGCTTTGATAATGACCTTGTCGAAGCCCAGTAAAGGTGCCCCACCATACTGCTTCCAGTCGGTCATTGCCCGAAGTTGCCGCAAGCCTTGGGACAACATGGTGAGCCCCAGTCGCCATAGAAATTTTCGGGCATACGCATCTTTGGCGAGATCGGTGACGACTTCCGATACACCTTCCAGCATTTTTAGGACAACATTGCCGAGAAAGCCTTCGCATACGATTACATCGACGGTGCCTCTTGGTATGTCCAATCCTTCCACGTTGCCTGCAAAGTGGATGTCGGGATGTGAAAGGAGTGTTTGGTGGGCCTCACGAATGGCAGCAGTGCCTTTATTGGCTTCAGTTCCATTCGATAACAGTGCCACCCTTGGGCTGGTGTTGTCCGAGATGATCTGAGCGTATGCGGCGCCCATAACGGCAAAGCTCACCAAATCTTCAGCCGAGGCGTTGAGTGTTGCACCTACGTCGAGAATGAGTGCGAAAGGGTCTTCCTTGGGTCCATGCCGTTGTTCGGTTGGGTAGACCGCTGCTAGGGCAGCGCGCCGGATGCCCGGCAATCGTTCCAGATGATGAGAGGCTGCGACAATCGTAGCGCCGGTGTGTCCAGCACTCACCAGTGCATCGCAGTCGCCTTGGGCCAATAATTTCATGGCAACATTGATCGAGCAATCTGGACGTTCCTCCAGTGCCTGCTTTGGGTTTTCATCCATGGCCACAGCGGGTCCAGCATGGACCACCTGAAGCTTGCGTGGATCGACTCTTTGCTCGCCGAGCGCACGGGTGATTTCGTCGGCATCGCCGACCATCACCACCTGGATGTCATTGTCTTCAATTGTCAGGCGAGCGACGCCTTCTACCACGGCTTCTAAGCCGAGATCTCCACCCATCGCATCGACAATCACTCTTGGCACTTCCACCTCCGGGCGGCAGTGTACATCTATTTGTCAGTCTGGGTTCGCTCTAGCAGATCAACCCGACCCCGCAGTTTTTTATTTTGGTCACGGATTTGGTCCAAGTCTCTGCGAAGCTGCGTAATGGATGCACCATCGCGGTTGCCCTTGGAGATTCGTTGAATCGCCTCATAAGCGGCGCGACGAACCCGTCCGTCAGATTGGCCTTCATGAATGTCTCTAAGGACAGGGATGCCTTCAGGGTCCTTGATGCTGCCCAATGTGGAGACGGCGGTGAGCTTGAGGCGGAAGCCTCCAGTCTGCACGAGTTCAATCAGGCGCTCGACGGCTTCTTTTCGAACGGTATGCAGAGATACCGCCAGTCGACCAAGACTGGCTGCTGCTGTACAGCGCGCACGCTCGTTCTTGTCTTCTTGTGTCCACAGGAGCAGGTGAGGCATTGCTGCTTCATCTCGGGTCAGGGCCAAGGCTTCAAGGGCTCTACAGCTCAGCAGTGCGCCCCAGCTGGGCCTTTCGGCGACTTCAAGCGCCAATTCAATGGTGCCAGGCGCCCGCAATCGCCCAAGGGAGCGGATCGCACTTCCTTCAACATGAATGGAAGGATCGCCCTCTCTTACGATGTTGGTCAACACTTCGATGAGATCAGGATGAGATGGAAGGTGTCCCAGTGCGGTCACGATGGCATTGCGGGCTTTTGGATGCTCGTCAGTCACACAAGCGAGCAAAGCGACACGTGTTGCATCGGTACCGATTTTGCCAAGCATGGCCGCAATCTCTGTACGGACTCCCCAAAAGGATTCATTCTTTAGGGCGTCAGCCAGCGCTGCAATGGCTTTTGGTGATCCATCCTTGGCCAGGGCCTTTGCTGCACGAATTCGGCCAACGATGGACGAGTCTCCTTTCAAGGATGCCGTGAGCAGTTTTCTTGAACCTTGTACCGTGAGGTTGGCCAGGATTTTGAAACCAGAATCGACTTCGACTCGCATTGGCTCCTTCTCCATGGGGATGGCCCATGTTCGGCTTCGTTCTCCAACCGGCAGTGTGACGGTTTGTTCTCCATTCTCTGTCACAATCAGCAATGACAGAGGGAATTGGTACGCTTCGGGTACTCCGTCCCCTTTTTGCCGTTGAGTGACAGTGACTTTGAGCAGGTCTTTTGTCCAGGCAGTTTTGATCGTGAGTGCGGGGTGGCCGGGGCTTAAAATCCAGTCTTGGAAGAACCCATCCAAGTTTCGGCCACTGGTTTGTTCCAATGCCACTTGGAAATCGCGCGTGTGAACTGTGGTGTGGGCGTTGTCCTGGAGGTATCGGGTCACAGCGGGCCAAAAAGCTTGTTCACCCAAGATGGTTCGTAAGGTGTGGACGACCAGCGCACCTTTCTCGTACAGGTGCCGATCGAACATGTCGATGGGCTCACGAAATTGGTAGCTGACGATGGGTCGCTTGTAGCGGCTCGCACATTCTGAGAGGTAGTTCTTTAGATCGCCATATAGGTGGTAGTCGGCCTCTTCCTGCCCCAGATCTTCCACTTTCCAAAGTATCTCGGAGTATGTTGCCCATGCTTCGTTTAGGTACCCTTGTGACCAGTCTTGGCATGTGACCAGATCTCCGAACCACTGATGTGCCAGTTCGTGTGCAATCAAGGATTCTGCATCCCAATCGAGCGCAGCGCGTTCGTCGGTCAGAACGAGATCTGTGAGCGTGGTGGCTGCAACATTTTCCATGCCGCCAAAGATGAAATCATGGACCACAACTTGGTCGTATCGAGCCCAGGCATACGGGTGACCGTATCGCTTCTCGAAAAAATTGATCATTGCGGGTGTTTTGCCGAAAACACGCTTGAGGGTCGCATCGTCGACCCCTTCAGGAGCAAGGTACCGCACAGGAATCCGTGCTCCTTCGTCTTCGTAAATGGCGAACTTTCCAACACATACAGTGAAGAGGTAGCTTGGCATGGGCTCAGTTTGCACCCATTTCCAAGTGTTGCCTTCACGGCCATCAAAACGACCATTTCCGATGGCTTGGTAGCCTTCGGGTACGGTGAAGCGCATCGTCCATGAACACTTGACGGAGGGGTGATCAATGCATGGGAAGAAGAAATGAGCATCTTCATCTTGGCACTGTGACCAGGCGGTGTGCGGACGGCTTTTGTCTGCCGGTGTGGGACCGGTGAAGTACAGGCCGCGTGTGGGATTACCGTGCCAAGAGATTCGTACTTGCGCCCCTTCGTTGGGAATGCCTTGAATGTGCAGTTTCCCGTCTCCTTCCGAGAACTCAAGATCGGTACCATCCACGAGTTCTACCGAGTCCACGTCCATGTCATCAAGGTCG
>PALY01000112.1 GCA_002707085.1 Deltaproteobacteria bacterium | reverse complement strand
TTATTCAGAAGTTGAAGGCGACTTGCTGTGTACCGGTGCTGGTCTTGTGGGGGCCGATGCACCTGGCGGTGACTGCGATGATGGTGATGCCAGCATCAACCCAGAAGGCGAAGAGACAGCGGCTGATGGTGTAGACGGGAACTGTGACGGAGTCGAACAATGCTATGTCGATGCCGATAACGATGGGTTCCGAACCACCGATGGTGCCGTGGTCGATTCAGAATCCATTGATTGTTCTGGTGATGGGGTCGCCAATGCCGATGCACCCGACACCGATTGCGATGACGGTAATGCGGATGTGAATCCAGGCATGGGTGATGCGATTGGTGATGAGTTGGATGCAGACTGTGATGGATTCGAGATCTGCTACGCCGATTTGGATGGCGATGGCTACCGAACATCAGAAGTCGTAGAATCTGAAGATGCCGATTGTGCAGATGAAGGAGAAGCCAACCGGGATGCACCACTGGTGGATTGTGATGACAGTCGCGCTGGCGTGAATCCAGGAGCGGAAGAGATTCCAGGCGATGGTGTAGACCAAGACTGTGATGGCACAGACCCTGCCGGCGATGATGACTCGGTGGCTTCTGGTTCCGATGGCGATGCCGATGGCGGCAGTGATGATGATGACATCCCTGTAGAAGTCACCGTCGAGATGGATGCACCAGAAGCGGACAAGGGTGGATGTTCCACAGTCTCCAATGGACCGCAAAACCTGGGTTGGTTTATCGGCGTGTTGGGTCTGCTGGGTCTTCGACGTCGCGAACCTTCACGCGTCGCCTGAGCGGCGCCAACCATTTCCCTGCGTCTTGATCTCTTTTCAAGGCGCGGGCGCATGGTTTTTTGCGGTCGCCCAGTTCCCCGTAGATTTCAGAATCGGGGTGCATGACGAGAAGTTCGCTCACCACAGGCCACGGTCGTCTCCAACTCGCCCACGGAGATGCGGGTGTGGATATCTCCCCCGTCACAATTGCAAACAGAGTTCCTCCAGCCACAAATGTTCGGATGGGATGACTCCCCCCTTTCCATTGACGCCATGGCCCTGGGATTCCATCGACGATTTTTCCGAGTGAAACACCGATCAACAATGCCAATGCAGGCATGATTTGGCAGAGGAATCGTACCCGAATCTCGGCCATGTTTTGTTGGCCATGAAATGCAATGGCGAATGGAAGTACGGTGACGCCAACGGCCAAAAAGGCCCGAGGTCGTCCAATGAGTGCCAGTATGGCCAACAGCCCTGCACCCAGCCAAACCGGCTTCATGGGGGCAAGATGGTTGTCTACGCCAAAACGTGAGACTTGGGGGGGAAAGCCTTTGGGGGGCGTGAGCCGCATCTGATTGATGATGAACAATCCGGTTTGTGGAAGTTTCCATGGACCTGAATGACCCCAGACAAAGCTGCCCCCTGTGTCGTATGGGGGTTGATGAGCAGGGTCTTTGGACCCATACATCTTCCACAATGGACGTACATCGAGCTGAGCCTCGAAGTTGACGGCGTCTTTGGTGTAGCTCCAGTGACCGATCAAAAACGACACCGCCAATGGTGCCAGCAGCCATTTGAGCGCCCGCTTTTTGTGTGTGGAGTAGGCCACGGCAATCACCGCTCCGAACATCCATGGAACCGCCCAGACCAATCCGCGAACATCGCCCAACAGTGCGAGTCCTATACCAGCACCTGCCCAGAACAAAGACCGAGGGCTTCGGTACACAATTCCTGCGGTCACACCCACAGCACCGAGCACAAAGAAGGCCGATACCATTGGGTAGAAGGTCAAAATCCGTGGCAATAAAACCAAGGGGGAAAGTGCGAGGCCTGCAAGGGCTGCAAGGATTCCGGCGGTTCTTCCCCCAGCCACCCGTCCCCATAGGTACAGTCCGCCTCCCACCATGGTGGTGGCCACAGCACTGGACGTCCGCAAAGCCGACATGATGCCTTGTTCTGTGGCCAATGGGGTGGCAACCCACCCTGTGATCTTGGATCGCTTGATCGACCATGGCACATCGGGTTCACCCAGAAGATGCAAGATCCCATTGCAGTAATCCGACATGTCCGCTGTGTTCCATGGGTCGAGCATGTGCGCCCGTCCGAGCTTTTCAAAGGCCAACCACCAGAACGCAAGACCACAGACGATGGCGATCAGGACATCGATCAACCAAGAAGCGGGTGTATGGGAGTCTTGCTTCAGCACTCGCTCACCCTACACCACTGACTACTCGACGTATCCAAGCGCCTGCAGCATTTTACGTTCGGTCTCTGAGAGTTCTTCGTCGCTCGTTGCATCCACTTCTTCGTCTTCAGGCTCGTCTGTGACCTTCGCGTTGCGTGGAATTTGATCCAGCTTGTTTCCGATTTTCGATAGGTCTTTGACCTCATCTTTGGGAATCCATTTTCGAAGTTCGGCCATGAGGGCTTCGGTGACTTCTTTCGGCGCTTCACCGGTTTTAAAGAGGTTCTTCAACTCTTCAGGATCGTCCTTCAGGTTGAACAGTTCCCATTTTCCCGGACCCTTTTTGGGTGTGTAGATAATCTTCCAGTCCGGCGTTCGAATCGCTCGGAGCTTGCCCAATACGCCTTTGATGTACCGCCGCTTGTTCCACTTAAAGTAGGAGATGTCCGTTTCCAAAAAGGCGGGACCCGCCCGTTCCGTCATCACGTTCACACCATCTGTGGTGGGAACATTGTCGGTAATCCCTGTAAGTCCCAGCAATGTGGGCATGACATCAATGCTGCGAACCTGATCCTCCACAACCGTTCCAGCTTCGATTTGTCCAGGTGCTTTGATCAGCAGTGGGATGCTCGTAGAGGCGTCGTAGAGGAACTCACCGTGGTGGTACCAGTAATCGTGTTCACCCAAGCTGTGTCCGTGATCTGCAGTGAAGACGACAATGGTGTTGTCGGCGATGCCCATCTCATCCAGTTCGTTCAGCAGCCTACCCACTTGGTCTGAGTTGTAGGCGATTTCCTTTCGGTACAACTCGCACGCACGTTCATTTTCAGCATCAGGAAGGGGGTTTTTGAACATCATTTGGCCGCGCGACCATTTTTTTATTTTCTGGATGTTGTTTACATCACATTCGCCATCTTCACCGGGCGGGCGGTAGGGCCAATGGGGGTCGAAATAATGCACATATCCGTAGAACGGTTGTGGAACATTTCGCATCCAATCGATGGTCAGGTCTGTAGCGGTCTTGGCATCTGTGTTCCCATCAAAGGAACGAATGCGCTTTGTTGTGAAGGTATCAATGGCGGTGACCCAGCCACTCAGGCGGGCAGGGCCCCAGGCACGTTCGATTTCAAAATACGACCAAAACTGGTCGAAGCCTTGCTCGAACCCACGGCCCCTCATGACCCAACCATTGTGAACAAAGGCTGCGGTTGAGTAGCCGGCATTGCTCAATGTTTCTGCCAAGGTTTGCTCTTGATCGCCCAAGCTGTCTTTGAGGATTCGAACACCGTTGGTCACGGGGTAGCGGCCGGTTTGAAAGGCTGCGACCGATTGTGTGGTTTTTGGAATGACCGTGATGGCATCTTCGTACACCGCACCTTCCGCAGCGATTCGTTGAATGCCTGGCGTAGCGATGGCATCCCCATAGGGCTGTACGTGGTCTTGGCGCAGGGTGTCGACCAGAATGAACAGCACATTGGGGTTGTCGATTGTTTTGGTGGCCATTCCAGATGAAGCCGCCGTGGCTCCTGAAATGCCCACAAGGGCCATGAGACCCGCAGCCCATCCGGCCCATCCATTGCTTTGCTTGTTTCGGTTTGCCAGCACGATTCCGGCAAGGACGGTGGCGATGGCACCTGGAAGAAGGAAGTAGATCTGTTCGTCGATGGCTGTGGTGTAGACCGGAACCCGGCCCCACAGTCCAGGGGTGGCCAATGCGATGGCCAACAGTCCCATGACCCAAGGCCAGACGCGAATCAAGAGCAAGAAAAGTACGACGGCAGCAGCAGCAGACAGACTGATGAGTTCAAACCGGTCACCACCGACGAACCGAGCGCCACAGATAAAGGCTGTGTACACCACAGATGTCAGTAGAATGGATCGTCGAAAAATGGCGCCAAGCAAACTGAACAGGCCAGCGTTGATGGCGATGATGATCAACGCCCAGCCAATAGAGAGTGCCACTCTCCACCAACGGCAGTCTTCCATCAGCCAATCCCATCGAATGATGGCAATGGATTCGTACAAGCCGACCAACGCTCCCAGGCGTGTGATGTCGCGGATGTTCATTCTTCTTCTTCCTTTTCCATTTGTGTCCTTTTGGGACCCAAACGGACCATGCCGACCAGCATGAGGCTCAACAGCAGCCAATAGAAACCATCTTGAAGCATGCCAGCGAGACGAAGTCCGCCAGCCTGCTCATCGGCGGCAATGAGCCACGCAACGGCAAATACGGCAATAAAGCTATAGCGGAGCAGACCGATTCCAGCCGCTGCATCCGTGTATTCTTCGGCATTGTCGCCGTGTAAACGCTTGATGATGAATGCAATGAATGCAATGTGTGCCAGACATTTAAAGGTCATCACAATGGCGATCACCCACCACAATTGCTCGTGCAATCTTCCGGGCAACCAGGCGATGGCGAAGGTGAAGTCGATGCCGCCGGTGGTCAGACCGAATGTCCATGCCAGTCCCAGATAACAACCGATGGCTGCAATGATCCCACTGGCCCACCGGGAGGTGCGGCCTTGGTCAGCAACTTTTGCCATCCACAAGCCAATGGTGACCGCCGCCACCACCGCGTAGAGGCCGAACAGTCGCATGTCGGTATACATGTGGGGACTGGCCCATGCGAAACCGAGACTGAACAACCGTGCGTACGATGAACGCCTCAAAAAGAAGGCCACGAACAGCAAGACGGTGGGAACAATGTAGGCCATGGCAGACATGTGAATCACACCAGCTGCACCCACAGCAGCCAGGGCCGCTCCGCTGATGCGCTTGGGCCATTTGCCCGGGTCCAACACAATGTGGATTCCACCCGCCAAAACACCAATGACGGCATTGGTCAACACCGGTTGACCTTTCATCCACATCGCTCCCCGGTATTTCACGATTTCAATATTGAAGATGCGGAAGTCAGACAGCTTGTAGAAGGTCCATGCGGCGAATGCGCCCAACAGAAGAATGGCAAAACGTCGGAACCAGTTTGGCTTTACGATGGCAGCTGCAGCGGTAGCAACCACCAGTGGTGCCGCCAGATTGCCAAGGTTCTTGAGGACGCCGTAATGGTGAACGACGGGGTACAAAACCAGCAGCAATGTGCCCACTGTTGCGGTTGTCGTGGTGAATGCTCCCCTTAGACGTCGGGTTGCGAGAAGTCCGAGGACCCACGCCGCTGTGGGGACGTACCATAGAACGGTGTGTACCCGTGGCAGCGATCCCGGGAAGTGAATCATTCCCATCGCTTCTTCGAAGTATGCGCCCATGACAAAAGCCACAATACTCACCACAGGGGCCCACCATCTGCGACCGACTGCACTGGCCAGGATCACGATGATTAGACATACGCCCAGTGCTGCCAAAGGAAAGCCTGGGGGCGCCCGAGCTGAACCAGACTGAACCAAATCAACCGCGTCGGGACCCACACGATCTGTGAGCCAGTCTGCCCACTTCGGGTCCCAATCGAGCTGGTCTGAATACAGACCAATGGATGCCCCTGAAAGAAACCGGAGTGCGGAGATGGGGATCCGTTCTTTTACGTGGACAGGTTTGATGTTGGGCGACTTTGCAATGAACACCGTGGGAATGTCGAGTCCTTGCACATGTCGGCCATCGTCTGCATGACCATGATCGCCCGCAATGATCAAATCCATGTCTTCAGGAAGCCAATCCACCACCTTCTGTACCAAATTGTTGGCTTCCCGAACGCTCTTTTTGTACTTCTTTGAACCCACTCGATGGTGGTGTGCCTGCGTGTCGTGCCAAATCCAGTGGTAGATCAATAAATCGGCATCCTTCGATCTTGATTCTGCTTTGGCCTCTTCTCGTTTGGACGGTCCTTTTTTGAAGACATCGTTTGTGTCTAAGTCGACATTAAAAGGTGCGAGATCGCCCGCGGAGACCATGGCGACCGTTTTCCCTGCAGCTTTTGCATCCCGCAAGAGGTTGTCACCAGGATCGGTCGTTCCCACACCAAAGTTTTGGAACAGGCCAAAGAGGGTGAAGGTGGTTCGGCCCGTAAATGCTTCTTTGATACAGACGTAGGTGATGCGTTCTAAGCAGGGTTCTACTTCGGCGTAATAGCCATCTTTTGCGATGGCTTGTAGTGCCGGCATGGCCTTGAAATTTGGGATCGAGAGCGAGTCGATGATCAGCAACAGTTGGCGACGCCCAGAATCATCTTGGACGCGCACAGGTGCAGCGTCCCGCGGAGGGTTTCCGCGGTTGTATTCCACGGCGATCCCCAGCAGGAACGCGAGTGCAAAGCCCATCCAAAGGCGCTTCAACATCGGGTCCAACCTCGTACTGCATCAATAAGCTCATCGCCATATCTCGTGAGCCGCTTGCGGCCCATCCCATGAACGGTCGACAATGCATCGATAGAGGTGGGTCGAAGGGCGGCGATGGCATTCAGAGTGCGGTTGGAGGCCACTACATACGCGGGTACAGCATCGTCTTGGGCCAAACGGTACCGGGTCTGCCGTAGATGAGCGAGCAAGTCTTCGTCGACCACACCGTCGTTTGCTTCTGTGGGATCGAAAGAGGTGGTGGGGTTTTGGTGAGCAGGCTTGGGGATAGACATGGACACATCGGTGACATCACCTCGCATGACGGATCGACCATGTTCGGTGAGCGCTAAATTCTTCCAGGTGCGGGCTGAACCACGAATGTCTTTTGAGGTCAGTATGCCTTCGATGAGAGCAGCCTCTTCCATGGCACCCAGCAGCCGTTCCACCCTTGCCTGACTCCAGCCACTCAAGATGCCCCAAGTACTGAGTTGGTCGAACCCAAATGTGCGCACAGTTTTGTCTTTTGAACCCGTGACCACTTTGGCGATAAGCGAGGTGGAGAATGGCCGCCTCATTCGTGCCATACAGGCCAGCACCTTGCGCACAGATTCAAGTTCTCGGTCTGAAATACTTCTGGCTTCTACCACCATGGGCTGACCGGAATCACAGCCTGTGCAACGCCCGCAACGTTCCCATGTGGGTGTTTCCCCAAAATACTTTAAAACCGCATGGCGCTGGCATGGTGCCTTTCCATAAGCCACCATTTTTTCCAATTGTGCGAACGCGTGGTGACGACGTTCGGCCATTTGCGCTTCGGTCAACTCCAAATCACGCTCGGGATTTCGCAACTGCAGGCCAAAGACCAGTTCGTCATTGTCTTGGTTTCGGGTAGACGTCCGTGCGATCAGTCCAAATTGCTGCAGCACACTCAAGCAGCTTTGAATGAGTCGGGTTTCGTTGCCGGTACGTCGAGCAATCTCTTCTGCATTCCACCATATGGGGTTTTCGTTTTGACCTCGCAATAGGTCGTAGACCACGTGGACTTGACCAGCAGGCGGGTGCGCCCCTTGAATGAAGAACTCCTGTAATGACCGATCCGCGGGTCGGAACATCAGTGTCGCTGTCGCTGGTTTACCATCACGGCCCGCTCTTCCAATTTCTTGGTAGTAGGCCTCCAAGGTACCCGGCAGATCAAAGTGAACGATGGAGCGAATATTGGCTTTATCGACACCCATTCCAAATGCATTGGTGGCCACCACGAGGGGCAGCCGGCCCGACATGAAGTCTTCTTGGACGCGTTTTCGTGTGTTGTGGGGAATTCCGGCATGGTATGCGGCCACCGAATGACCGGCTTGTCGCAGGGTTTCTGTGACCGCTTCAACGTTCTTTCGGGTGGCACAATAAACCAGTGCCGGGAGATCTCGAACCACGCTGGGTATCGCCATGTGCTTTGCACCAGGGGTCCGCATGATCATGACATCTAGTCGCAGATTTTCTCGATCAAAGCCTGTGATAAAACGACGGGCATCTTGCATGCCCAGTTGTTTTAGAATGTCATCTTGAACATCCGGGGTGGCCGTGGCCGTCAGTGCGATGGTGGGGATGTTTCCCAGCGCACTGCGCACTTCTCCGATTCGAAGGTAGTCTGGTCGAAAATCATGGCCCCATTGGCTGATGCAATGGGCTTCGTCGATGGCCAGCATCCGTACATCCGTTTGGGCTACGCTGGCCATGAACCGTTCGTTGAACCGTTCGGGGGCCACATACACCATGCGGTATTCACCCTTGATCATCTGTTGAATGCGATGTTGGCGCTCTGTGTAAGAAATGGTCGAGTTGATCAGGGTGGCTGAGATGTTCTTCCTATGGAGGGTGTCAACCTGGTCTTTCATGAGGGCAATCAAGGGAGAAACCACAATGGTGGTTCCGCCTCTTGAGAGTGCCGGCAGTTGGTAGCAAAGGCTTTTTCCGTGTCCTGTTGGCATCACCACAAGGGCGTTGTTTCCACCATGGACGTGTTCAACCACTGTGTGTTGTCCAGGTCTAAATTCAGGGTGACCAAAATGGGTATGTAACAGTGCTTGAAGGTTCATCTGTAGCTTGTAGTCCGGTAGCTCTCTGGGTGTGGTTGTGTTTTTGGACACCTTTTGTCCGAGTTCTGATCTACACTGTTGATGACGATGATTATGAGGTTTTGGATTCACATTTTTGTGCTTCTGTGTGTGTGGTCGTGCGCGACCGACAAGGAAGCTGTGTGTGAAGATGGCTATGGCATGACGTCTGATGGTGTATGTGTTGAAGTCGACACACCAGCGGATGACTCTGCAAGCATCGAAGACCCTGCCATTGAAGGGGACGCCGATGGCGAATGTACAGATGGCGCCGACAATGATCGGGACTCGCTCTTTGATTGTGATGACCCTGGGTGTGCAGACGATCCGGCCTGTGCGGAGGATCCAGACATTGAAGGGGATGCACCTGGGGAATGTACCGATGGTGCTGATAACGATCGCGACGAGTTGTTTGACTGCGATGATCCTGGGTGTGCAGACGATCCGGCTTGTGGAGGTGTGGACTCAGATGCGGATGCCGACACGGATGTGGACGCTGACGCCGATGCGGATGCCGACACAGATGCGGATGCGGATGCCGACACGGATGCAGATGCCGATTCAGATGCGGATGGTGCGGTAGAAACCTACCACCCGCCAGGGTACGCCGGTGCGAGAGTGCATGGTCCAGACACCAACAATTTGGTGGAGGACTGTATGCCTTGTCACGGTGATGACTATCGTGGAATGTCGGGTGCTTTCCCAGAGACGGAAGTCAACTGTGATGATTGCCATGAAGGTTTAGAAGAGTGGCGAACCAACTGTATTTATTGTCATGGTGGGGAAGAGGATGAATCTGGAGCGCCACCCCGTGAAGTCAATGGTGAAGCGGGTGATCCAACCACGACCTATTCATTCCAGGCGCACACTGTGCATGTTCAAGATTCTGCGATGAAATCTGGTTTTGATTGTGTGGAGTGTCACACCAAGCCAGACGATATCTTCTCTGTTGGCCATGTGATTGTTGGCGACGCCACCCCAGATCATTCAGAAGTCACCTTTGCGGGTGGATTGAGTCCAGAAGCCAGCTGGGAAGCCGGTACATGCAGTGATTTGTATTGTCATGGAAACGGACAAGAACCCAATGGTGAGATTTCTGAAGATGCGGGTGAACAGAGCTGTGGGGATTGTCACCCGTACATAGACAGTTCAATGGCAGAGTGGGAGTCGATGAGCGGGGCTCATATTGACCACTTAATATTGCCGGGTCCCAGCTGTACCATGTGTCACTCAAATACGATGTCTGATTATGAATGCACGGATGATGCATCCTGTATTACCGATGTCACGCTGCACCTAAATAAAGAAAACGACATTCGGTTTCCAGACGAATTGGCACCCACCATGGTGTACGAGCGAAACATGTGTACTGGAGGTAGTGGGTCGTGTCATGATTCTGATCACGCCCCGCCGCCATGGAGCATGACGGGTGGAAGTGACTTTGACGAACCTCCGTTGGATGATCCTCCAGAACCTGACGATCCTCCCCCCGATGGTCCAATGGACGACCCACCCATGGACGACCCACCCATGGATGACCCACCCATGGATGACCCACCCATGGATGATCCTCCAGGTGGATAGCATGAGATGGTTTTTAGGGGTCTTTTGCGCAGCGCTGTGCCTTGGTTGTACGAAGTCGGAGCCGGCGATGTGTCCGGACGGCTATGCGATGACATCGGATGGTTCCTGTGCAAAAATTGCGGGTGACGACCCTGCAGACGACCCTGCAGACGACCCTGCGGATGACCCTGCGGATGACCCTGCAGACGACCCTGCGGATGACCCTGCAGACGACCCTGCGGATGATCCTGCAGACGACCCTGCGGATGACCCAGATGACACCGGATCCTCCGAAATATCAACCGATGGTCTGGAACGGCTTCAACTCCAATTTCCATCTGCAATCGGGTTCATAGAAGTTCCGATTCCAGAAGCGCTCAATACGGTGCATGACATCGACCATGGCAATGAAGAAATCGGTGTCGTTGTCGATGCAGAAGGCCGCACATTGGGCTTTATTCGACATATCTTCACCCCCGTCTTTTGTGTTGCGGGGGTCTGTGAGGCCATTCANTTCATGATGGTTTTTGANCCGTCGCACGAACCGGCCGCTGTTTACCATCCCAATGACCTTGAGCATAAGCTCATGAAGTATTTTGATGGGTACTATTTACCGTTCGATACAGCCGACATGGCCCTGCTCAATGAGGTTTTTGTCACTCCCCCGGCAGCGTATGATGGCGTAGAAAGTGTCGAGGAAATGGTTGAAGGAACCCACGGTACTGCCCCCACATTGCCGGCATTTCAAGAAGTGACAGTTCGCGGTGCTGTCTTTACCGTCTGGTACATCATTCGGTATGGCCAACAGACCGAGAGCGTTCTGGAATCGATGAACCCTGGAGGGCCATCGGATGATGGATAAACGATTCAGTCGCAGAGAGTGGCTCGTGGGCGCGATGGGCNTGGCGGGTACAGGGTTGTTCTATGGGTTGGGTCCTTTTTCAGTAAAGTCGACTGCTGATTCCGTGCCCCTTGTTCGAGCGTCTGTGGTGGCCCTGGGTACTCGGGTATCTTTTGTGGTTCGTCATTCTGATGCTCGGTTCGTCCAGTCCGTCATCGAACGTGCCATCGCCAAGATATTTGATGTCCATTCAATCATGACCCTGCANGATGAGTCGCCACTGACGGTATTGAATCGACGAGGTTTGGAATCCCCCGTCGTGGTACCCAAGGCGTTGTTGGATGTGCTGCGTGCGAGTCAGCGAATCACGCAGGCGACCGGTGGGGCCTTTGATGCCAGTGTGCGGGGTTCGATGGTGGGAATGAACCATGTAGAAGTGGATGAGAAAAACCGGAACGTTCGGTTTCACCATCCGGGAACATCTCTCGACTTTAATGGGATCGCCAAAGGCTACGCAGTGGACTGTGCTGTGGCCGAACTCCATCGTTCAGGAATCTTTGATTTCATCGTGAATGCAGGTGGAGATTTGTATGCTTCAGGGAGTGCCTCGCCCTTAGAGAGCGGGTGGGAGATTCATATAGAAGATGCAGGACACAGTTGGATTTTATCGGATCGTGCTGTGGCCACATCCGGAAATCGACATCGTCCTTCTTTGAAAGATGGTGGGCTGGATATTCATTTGCTGGACCCTGCGACGGGTCATGAAATCGAGCAATATGTAAGCACCACGATCATCGCAAAGACCACGATGGAAGCAGATGCTTGGTCTACGGCCATGTTTGTGGGTGATCCTGTGAGCATGGCAGATCGAGTTCACCAACGGGCAGATTTACAGGCGGGCTTGATCGGCCCGGACGATATGTTCAGCCAAATTGGCTAGCCGAGTCACACTTTTTCTGTGGTAGCTTGTGACCCATGATTCGGCTTCATTCACCATGGGTTTTGCTTTTGCTGTTGGTTGGCTGTTCGGATTCGCCTGAACCCGCCACCGCTGCGGTGTCGGACTCGGAACCATCACCCGAAGTGTCTACGGCAGAAGGCAGCAATGTGGGTGACTGTGGCAATGGAACCGATGATGATGACAACGGATTGACCGATTGTGATGATCCGGCGTGCGAGGGAGCACCCGACTGTGAAGAGGATTCGTCACCTGACCCTGAAGACACTGGGGAGGCTGAGACCATCCATCCCAGTGAAGTGCAATTTAAGTTCCTTTCAGCGGGTTTTACCCATGTTTGTGGCTTGGACCTTCTCGGAAAAGCGTATTGTTGGGGCGGAAATGAAGATGGACAATCTTTGGTATTGGACCAGACCTATACGGCACTGAGCTCAGGAGGGACTCATACTTGTGCGGCCCAAGTTGACGGTCCAATGGATTGTTGGGGCAAGGGCTATGATGATGGACTCGTTTCAGTTCCCGATGCTAATTTTTGGGATGTGATGAGCGGTGGCATGGCTTCATGTGGAATCTCCTTTGATGGAGAATTTCTGTGTTGGGGCGGTGAAGATGCAGGCCCAGTGTTGTCCCCTCCGGAAGGTGCCGTGTTCTTTGACGCCAGTATGGGCGGGTCACATGGCTGTGGTTTGACGGACAATGAAGAGGTCTTGTGTTGGGGCGAAAACGACCAAAATCAGACGGATGTCCCTGAAATTAGCGACATGGTGGTGTCTGTTTCCAGTGGGGGTCACCACAGTTGTGCGTTGACGGACCGGTATGAAGTCATTTGCTGGGGAAGCGATGAATATGGCCAGTCCTCCCCACCCCCTGATCAGCAGTTTATGTCGATTTCAATGGGGTTTGTACACTCTTGTGGCATCACCCGAACTGAGCAGGTGTTGTGTTGGGGTGGTTTGCCAGATTCAGAGGCCGTGAATCCTCCTTCGGGTGCTTTTGAGCGTGTCAGTGCGGGTGGCGATCACACCTGCGCGTTGGATTCAGAGGGCCAGGTGACATGTTGGGGTGCGATAGATTGGGGAGACACCCCATGAATCGATTGACGCGTCGGCGTTTGCTTCAAGGTGGGTTGGCATCCTTGGTGGCAGCACCATTCCTCAACACTCTGTCACGATCGGCACGTGCGGCCGACTTGGGCGGTGCCAAGCGTTTGCTGGTGTTCTTTAAGCCCAATGGGACCATTCATAATTATTGGCGACCCACCCGTTCAGGTAGCGATTTTAGTTTTGGCGAAGAATGTGTGCTGTCTTCGCTGGCGCCATACAAAGAGGACTTGTTGTTTCTCGATGGAATCGACTTTTTAGAAGGCCAAAACCATGATGGTGGAATGGCGGCGATGTTGACGGCCTCAGGAGGCATCAGCATCGATCAACACATTGCGAATTCCATTGGCCACACCACCCCATTTCCATCACTGGAGTTGGGGGTTCAATCTAGTCTTATCGGTGGCCAAACCACCACGAGGATGTGCTACAAAGACGGTGTTTTTGTGACGCCCAATGATGACCCGGTCAATGCCTACCAACGGATTTTCGGAGAGTTGGGCGATGAGGTCAAACTGGCTCGTCGTCGGTCAGTGTTGGATGTGAGTCGCTCTGAATTGGCTGACTTGCGATCGCGTTTGGGCAGTGGCCAGCGTGGAAAGCTCGAATACCATTTGGACAGTCTGGAGCAGTTGGAACGCAGTTTACAGTTTGATCTGACCTGTGATGAACCCCGTGAACCCGAAGCCATGGTCATCAATCAGAATGACAACTTTCCAGAACTGACCCGCCAACAAATCGATCTTGCCGTACAGGTGTTGGCGTGTGGTGCCACGAATGTGGTGAGCCTTCAGTTGAGCTACACCCTGGGAGAGACAGTCTTTCGATGGCTGGATCAAACCGATGGTCACCACACCCTTTCGCACATGGATGACGATCAAGTCGAGGGTGTCGATAGCTTCATGACTTGTGAACGCTGGTATGCAGAGCAGTTCGCATACTTGTTGAGCAGACTGGCGGACTATCCAGACCCGGAAACAGGCGGTTCGATGTTGGACAGCACCTTGGTGTTGTGGCCATCTGAGATTGGCGATGGTCGCCAGCACCTTTGTGAAGATGTGCCTTGGATTATCGGAGGCAATGCAGGCGGGTTCTTTAGAACCGGTCAATACCTCTCTCTTGGTGGCGTGACGCATGACCGGGTATTGACTACGATCAGCAATGCGTTTGGGTTGCCCGATACATCTTTTGGTAAGGGAACAGACGGTCCCATTTCGGATTTGTCATGAACGGTGGACGCTGGCTGTTGTTGACTCTGTTTGCCATTGGTTGTGGCGACAAAGAGTTGAACCCATGCTTGGATGGCTATGTTCGTGATGGGGCTGACAGGTGTATCCCCGAAGAGGCGGAAACCTGTGTTCCTGAAGACCCTTTGGACCGACGATTGTGGCGTTTGAGCCAAGATGAATATCGTCGAACTGTGACCGACTTGATGGGGTTTGAGCAACAATTCACGGCTGTGATTGCCGAAGACGNTCGNGTGGATGGNTTTTCCACCGATGCGGATGCACNGACTGTTTCNCCATTGCTGAGNCATCAATATCGAGTGGCTGCAGAAGGGGCCGCGGCNCAGGCAGACCTGGCGCTGTTGGTNGAGTGCAACCCGGAGGAGGGNTCGGCGGTGTGTGCGACCGAATTCATCAATGATTTCGGACTTCGNACCTTCCGAAGACCNCTCCAAGAAGACGAAGTTCAGCGGTATGTTGATCTCTGGTTCATGGTGGCAGAATCTGANGGNTTTGAGCCAGGCATTCGTTTTGTGATCGGTGCCATGCTGCAATCCCCGCATTTTCTGTATCGTTCNGAAATGGGTACCCAAGATTCNGCGGGTCGTTTTACCCTGAGTGATTGGGAAATCGCCAGTGCCTTGTCCTACACGTTGTGGGGAACCATGCCNGATGACGCATTGTTCGCTGCTGCCTTGGCGGGTGAGTTGCAGACAAGCTCGCAGATTGCATTCCATGTGGAACGAATGAAGGAAGACTCGCGATTTCTGGATACTGCAGCTGAGTTCGTAGAGGTGTGGTTGCATCTTGAACGATTGCAAACGGTNTCGAGAGAAGGGCTGACCAGTGAACTTCGGGCAGCCATGGCGGCAGAAACTCGGACCTTGAGTCGTGAAATCGCTTGGATAGACGGAACATTGAGTGATTTGATGGAGGTATCGGTCAGTAAAATGGANCCCNCCTTGGCCGCTCATCATGGATTGGAAGCGGACACATGGNTTGACTTGAGCGGNCACCGNGATGGAGGTTTGCTGGGCCAAGCGAGTGNACATACGACCTTTGCATTGCCCACAACGTCGAGTCCAGTCCATCGNGGTGCAATGGTGCGTCGGTATTTGCTGTGCGAGACGCTTGATTTNCCCCCACCAGAGTTTCAAGCAGCCCCACCCGAACCGGATACTGACGCCACCACNCGCGATCTGTATGCCGANCACATGACGGCTCCAGAGTGCGCGTCATGTCATCTTCGAATCGATCCCTTGGGTTTTGGTTTTGAGAACTATGATTCGCTTGGNCGATACCGAGAGCTTGAAGGAGGNCTGAGTATAGATTCGTCCGGCAATCTCGATTCTCTTGAGTTTTTTGGTGTTTCCGGATTGAGCGATGCTTTGCTGGATGATGCTCGTTTTCGTGCGTGCTTTTCGTGGACCTGGACNCGGTGGAAAACGGGCAGTGACACCTGTGTNGATGATCCGGGCGATGTTGGNTTNACNGAACCNNTGTTGGNNCTTGTNAGTGAATGAACGGTTTGNTGTTCGATTGGGGGGCAATGATGAGGGGGACACCATGTCTNATGGTCGNCTCCTTGANACNAGCANTCTTGNAGCNATCGCATCGACTGTGGGTGAAGCGGCCATCATTGTAGACGAAGAGGATTTGTCATGCGAAAACCTTCCTGCAGGAGATCCTTCAGCAGGTGAATCATCCTTTTTGATGTANTGCTCAGACTGTCACGCAGACGACGGTGGTGGTGAGGATGGACGAGGTCCTGATTTAGAAAATCGTGTACCGGAGTCAGATCAGCGCATTTGTGAGNTTGTGACAGAAGGCTATTTCGGNATGCCATCCGTAGAGATTTCCTACTCAGACATTGCGGACGTAACGGCCTATTTGCGCTCTATATTTCCAGANGGATGAACGAAAGGTTCATTGTTGTACGGCGGGCGGCGAATCGCTGGCGGGTGGGGGTGTCCATTGAAGCCACCATCCAGAGGTGGACCGATACCATAGTTGCTGNACGACCTCTGTTTTAAGGATTTGATCTGGGAGGACGTAGCCCTGTACGTTGAGGGTGACTTTCGCNGTNCGAAACACGCCGGAATCTTCTTTGACTGGAGGACCCACCTCGATGCGCATGACTCTGGACTCTGCGGTTCGAGACACGCTGAAATGTGTGGTCAGCCACTGTTGGTACACAAGCCGAAGACTTGGATCTTCAATAAAGTCGCTGGCGTTTTCAACGTTTTGCCAGCGCATGGCTTTCCAGTAAATCTCTGTNCTTTTGCTCAATAGCTCCATCTCTTTGTTTTCGAGTTTTTGCTCTTTTGCGCTTCTTGCTTTGTTGTTTTTGTTGCCGCGTTCACCGGCGATGGCAGGCGACAAAAAGAGGCCAAGNGCAAGAACAGACACAGGTATTGAACGGAAAATCATGGAATGTAGGTATCGGACCAGCGCAGTCGCTACAATGAGAAGGTGAAATGTCGATTCCAAATAATGCTTCTGGCCCTGTTCTCCGTTGGGTGCGCCCACAAGGTTCGCATCGAGTCTGATCCTTCGGGTGCTGCAATAAAGATCGATCGTGCGATGGTCGGGGTCACGCCCGCTGAAGTGGAAGTGAAGTGGGTGCCGTTCAAGCCGCTGCCGGTCTACATCAATATGCCGGGTCGGCGGACTGTAGAGATCGATTTGGCGGACGATTTGAACCTATTCAAAGTCTCATGGCAGGCCATGACCTTGCAGGTGGGCAAACTCAGTGGTGATGTCCCGCGAGAGACCCATCGCGCCATATTTGTGGGTCACCATGGCCCGATGGGTACATGGACACCCGAAGACGTGAAGTAGCGTCTATACGTTGTTGGCAGCGAAATAAGAAATCATTCGGTATGGGGCCGGATCAATGAATTCGGGATGCCACTGTACCCCCACACAACACTGGAGTTCTGGGTGTTCGATGGCTTCAACGATGCCATCTGGAGCGCGTCCAGTCACCTTGAAAGGGCCTGGATCGTCAACGGCTTGATGGTGTGTGGAATTGACGCGAATGATGTTGCACCCGTATGACTGTCGGACCAGTCCGGGTTCAAATGCCACGGCATGCCAAGGCTCCGCAGGATCTGTGGTTTGTTCGTGTTCAAGTGCTGACGGATTGTAGGTTTTGATGTCTTGAATCAGTGTGCCACCTGCAGCAACGGCAAGGATCTGCATCCCGCCGCATACGCCAAGACAGGGAATGTCTCGCTGAAGCGCGGCTTTGGCCAGTGCCAATTCTAAACCGGTTCTTCCTTCGTCTACCCGATCCAATCGGCCTTCTACCTGTTGACCGTAGTGACTTGGATGAATGTCATGAGCGCCGCCTGTGATGACGATTGCATTGCAGTGTCGGGTCACCCAGTCGACGATTCCCTGGGTGTCTGTGGGTTCTGCGGGCAGGATGATGACTTCTGCACCAAAGCTGCGAATGTGCTGAACGATGGGTTCATACACGTAGGATTTGGCTCGTTCGGGTCGAATGCGGCCAAACTCATTGGGGCCGGTTGCGGGGGCGCCTTCACTTCGGTCAGCAGAAACAGCGATCACGGGCAGCATGGACACTCCTTGGGCCTCAGTACTGTAATCCGGTTGATGGGATTTTGGCGTCATCTACCCGTATCGGTGACGGGTCTTATCCGTCGATGTATTGCTCGCCCGATGCGGTAATGGTTGCCATTCCGGTGTCGTGGTCGAAATCAATGAGTCCTTCATCCACGATGCCTTCCATCAGATCAGAGAAGCGTTTGTGGGCAATGAAATATCGGCTTTCGCTGCGTGCGTGCATATCGGCCATGCTCGCTTCTCCCCCGTGATCGACGATGAACTTGAGCATGGCGACACGGGTTTTCTCAAAATGCTTGGCGGCCTTTTCAGCCATTTTCGCCGCTTCTGGGTCTTCTTCTACCGCTGCAGGTGGGTCCGGTGTGGGGGTTGGTTCCGGAGGTGGCTTCACAACCTTTGGTACAGGTGCTGGTGCTGGCTTGGGCGCTGGTGGCGGAGAGAGGGTTTGGGTGGGTGTTGGTGACGAAGCACCGTTTTCACCTCGACCCAATAGGCTACGTATTCCTCTCTTCAAACGGTCTCGTTTTCCCATGCGGAGCTGTCCTTTAATGATTCAAGTGGGGCAAGCCACAGGGTTCGTATATCGCTATTCAAGCGTCAGATCGTAGGTTTGGTGGCGAGTACTGTCCCACGAATACAACTTTTGTTCTAGTGGGTTGTAGGAGATGCTGCTGTTGTAGCCACCCGGGTTTTCAAACCGGATGCCAGGGTCGCTTTGGTCTCCTGTGACCGGATCGAAGCGGAAATTGATGGTTGTAGGACGGTCTGAGTAGCTGTCGGTTGCATACAGCACACCACAGATCATGAAGGCATTACCCATATTCGTCTTGGCTTCGGAACTGGTATTCCACGTGTCCGTGATGCTGAATGAATCAACATCGATCTTGCTCAGAACCAGACGCCCTCCGTTTGATGGCGTCGAATAGATGACCCACAAGCCTTCTTCGTCCACGGCCAAATCGATGTCACTCCATCCACCCCATTGGTAGTGGTATGTGTTTCTGTAGCCTGCGTCTGGGATTTCAAGTGTATCGACGATGCTTCCTGTATCCAAGTCCATTTTCCCGACCATTCGGGTACTACTTTGGTTGAAGTAGAGGTATCCGTCGTAAACCACGTGGCCTGTACCATCCCACCCCACGTCAATGCTCATCGTTGAGCTTGAAGAGTCACTGATAAACTCGGACATGCTGTTGTACTGAGTGACACTGCTTCCCCAGTGGTTGTTAAACTCCCAGACGAGGTCGTCACCGAGGGTTTCAAGCGGATCTTGCATCCATGAACCATAGGTTGATGCCCGAGACACATGATTGATCGGGTCATTCACTGACACAAGATCACAGCTGCACTCATCGAGTCCATCCACTTCTCCATCACAGTCGTTGTCGAGTCCATCACAGACTTCGGTACCGCCCGGAAATGCTTCTGTACTGGAATCATCGCAGTCTGAATCATCGTCCGTGTAGCCATCGGGCATATCGCAGCTGATTTCGTAGAGGGAGGAATCACCAAAACCATCTCCGTCTTCATCGACAAACCATGTGCCGATGTCTTCGGCGTCTTCACCATCGGCGACACCATCGCAGTCGTTGTCGAGTCCGTCACAGACCTCGGTACCGCCTGGGTAAGCATCTGGGGAATCGTCATTGCAGTCTTCGTCATTGTCCGCGTAGCCAAGAGGAACGCTGCAGGCGCGCGTGGTGCTATCTCCTGCACCGTACCCATCGCCGTCTCCATCGACATACCAAGTGAGCGCATCGGTAGCATCGGCTTCATCCGTGCTTCCATCACAATCGTTGTCGACATCATCGCAGACCTCGACTCCATCGGGGTTCACATCGATGTCATCATCATCACAGTCATCGGATGACTCGACATACCCAGATGGCAGTTCACAACTGATCCGGCTTCTGTCTGCATCACCAAAGCCATCTGCATCGGCGTCTCGATACCAAGTCAGGGCATCGGTAGCGTCTGCTTCGTCCGTGCTTCCATCGCAATCGTTGTCGACATCGTCACAGGTTTCTTCGGCGCCGGGGTGGATGTCGGCATCTGAATCATCACAGTCTTCATCGTTGTCCACGGCACCGAGTGGCGAGTCACAAGACAAGGTTGCGGTTCCATCACCAAAGCCATCCCCATCAGCATCGGTGTACCAAGCGACCGCATCGAATGCGGACCGTTCGTCGATGCTTCCATCACAGTCGTTGTCGACATCGTCGCAAAACTCTTCTGCATCGGGGTGAACGCTGCCATCTGAATCATCACAGTCTCCATCGTCGCGGACGTGATCTTCTGGGGCATCGCAGGCTTCGATTTCGCCGGACGCATCCCCGTATCCATCTCCGTCCATGTCTGGGTACCAAGGCCGATCGTCCAACGCGCTATCGTCGATGAGGTCATCGCAATCGTTGTCGATGCCGTCACAGACCTCTAAGGCCACAGGAGAGATGCTTGGGTCGGAATCGTCGCAGTCTGTACTGGTGGCCACATAGCCAATGGGCAGATCGCATGTGTCCAATGGTTCGGCCATGTCTCCAAAGCCGTCTCCATCCAAATCTCGGAACACCGTGGTCGTGACGCCTTCGTCGATGCTTCCATCACAGTTGTCGTCGATTCCATTGCAGGTTTCGGATGCGATGGGGCTGATGCTTGCGTCGTCATCATCGCAGTCGCCTTCTTCGACGGTGAATCCATCCCCATCGAGATCATCGATAATGGGCGCTGTTTCTCCAGTGTCATCGGCTGGCGCTTCACCCGTGTCATCCGCATCGGCTGGCGCTTCACCCGTGTCATCGGCATCGGCGGGCGCTTCA
>PALY01000111.1 GCA_002707085.1 Deltaproteobacteria bacterium | reverse complement strand
CACCGTCGACGTACAGTTGCGCAGCCAGGGGGTCGAGCTTGTATTGAATGGTGACAGTGTCTCCATTTTCTTGTTGGCCTTCTAAAATGACTTGGCCGTTTTCTGCGTACATCTCACCCGAGATGGGCCATCCTCCTTGAATCAGGGGCTGCAATTCCGTGACTCCGTCCTCGCCAATGCTTGAAGAAGCATCGATGATGGTGCCGCCGGTTCCACTCAGTCGAGTCAACCGATGGGTTGCGTCGCGCACTATCAATCGAGTGTACGCATTAACCAGCAGCCAATCATTGATGGTGCCTTCACCATTTTCGGGGATTTCTGCCAAGCATGAAACTCGCTTGGCCCAGACTTGACCAATCGGTGGTATGTCGCTGTGGCAGTCTTCCACAGGAGTGGTCTCTGCCGGTCCGCTACAGCCGATGATGAGCAGTGCTGCGAACATTCTCGCCTTACTTTTCGACGAAACGAATGTCCACGGGAAGCACGTTTACTTTCTTATTCCAGCCATCTGGAATGGTCCCGGTAGACCATTCCCATGTACGGGTTTCTCCTGGGGCAATGGGTTTGTCGAACCCTTCCTCAAATGGGAGGCCGGCGGGAAGTCGTTTCGCCACAGCAGGCCAGCTTTCAGATCCCAGTACGACACCGTTTTCGCCCAAGTATTCAATCATGACGTTGAGCCGTTCAATCGACTGCTTTCCTTTGTTGGTGAAATCAACATAGAAGCCGTAGCCATTCTTGGGGCCGGCAGGGTCGTTCGCGAGATTGACCTGTTCCATGCGCACAGGCCCTGTGGTCACCGTGTGACGGTGCATGGCCATATTTAGACGGCTCTTTGCTTTTCGTTGTTGGCGAACGTTTCCTGTTGGGTATTCATCGAGAAACTTTTTCCAAGCAGGGGGTGTGTCTTCTTTTTCTGCCCACTTCATCAGAAAGTCACGGCGTTCCTCCAAGGCTTTTTCGCGCAGTGTTCCTTTGGGGAATTTGTCCAAATACAGGTCATAGGATGAGAGGGTTTTCTCGTTGCGGGCCTTTTCCAGGTACAGCTGTTCCGCCCGCATCTCTGCCATCGCACGCTTGGGACTTTTCGGGTTCTCACGAATGAACGTTTCATACGCGGAGATTGTGTCGGCCTTTTGTGCGTCTCCATACGGGTCTGAACAGCCAGCAACAAGTAAAGTCATCAAAGCAAAACGGATGATCATGTATTCCTCCAGTGGAGGACATGTAGCCTTCTGTGGCTATCTCGTCATTCTGCTTGCTTTTTGACCCATGATGTAGCGAGCACCAGGCCTTTTTTGGCCAACATGTTTTCCACCACGCCAGGTACCCAACCTTTCAATCTCAGATCGACCGTGTATTCGACGCGAGTGTATCCGGGCCGATCAGGCGCTGGGTAAACAAGCCAGTACCCGGTGGAATCATCAATGTCGCTCTCTTTTTTGTAATCCAATTCCCAAGACATGTAGCCTTTGTCGGCATGGAGAGTGTGGTTGATGTAATAGGTGATATCGAGTCCAAACACGCTCAGGTTGAACTCAACATTGTACCCAGTGGAAGCCGAGCCTCCGTAGATGGATGTCTTTTCAAGGTCATCAATCCAGTTCGGGTAGCTGGAAAAATCAGAAATGATGGCCCAAATCTTCTCGGGTGATGCTTTGACATCCATGATTGCGATGCCCCGTCCGCCTGAATCTCCTTGCACCTGTCTCCGAACAGCCTGGCCGGACACCAGTAGTTTGGTTTGTTCGCTGGTAAGAGCAGTGGGCTTCGGGTTGTTGAATTTCGTCGACACCCCAGTGTGAGGATGGGGGCTGTTCGGATCCGCCGCATGAACGCTGCCAACCATACAAAACAAAACGAAAAGAGCTGTAATCATGAGAATCCTAGCTTGGCTGTGTCATGGCGCGACCATCGAGCAGACGGTCGAGTTCATCTGCAGGAAGAACATCCCATTCCAGTGCGACTTCCCTTACAGTTTTATCTGTTTTGAATGCCTCTTTAGAGATGGCTGCAGCTTTGTCGTATCCAATGGCTGGAGCCAACGATGTACAGATGGCCAAATTGCGTTCCACACTTTGTGTGCAGTTGGCTTCGTTGGCAACGATCCCCACGACGCATCGATCTGTAAAGGTACGGGCTCCATTGGCCAAAATACGTGCGCTTTGCAGCAGGTTGTGTGCCATGACCGGAAGGTAAACGTTGAGTTCAAAGTTTCCGCCTTGGCCTCCCACGTTGATGGCGACATCGTTGCCCATCACTTGGGCCGACACCATGGTCAGCATTTCGCACATTACAGGGTTGACCTTTCCAGGCATGATGCTGGACCCTGGTTGAATGCTGGGCAGTGCGATTTCATAAAAACCGGTTCTTGGACCGGAACCCAGCCAGCGAATGTCATTGGCAATCTTCATGAAACTTGCGGCGATGGTTTTCAGTTGGCCCGATGCTTCAACCACCCCATCTCTGGCACCTTGGGCTTCGAAATGGTTCTCNGCTTCCTCAAATTTGAGTCCTGTTTCGGCGGCAATTCTTGCGATGGCATTGGCGGGGAAGGAGAGTGGGCGATTGATTCCGGTTCCGACTGCCGTTCCGCCGAGCGCCAATTCCAGTAGTGCNTCNCTGGCATTTTCAGCACGTCGGATNCCATGGGACACCTGTGCTGCATAGCCACCAAACTCTTGGCCCAGCCGCACAGGGGTGGCATCCATTAGGTGTGTGCGACCACTTTTGATGATGTGATCCCATTCTGNGGCNTTGGCCTCCAATGCGCCGCGGAGGTGCTGAAGTGCTGGGATCAATTCGTTGTGAATCACCATCGCNCCAGAAACATGGATCGCCGTGGGAATTACGTCGTTGGAACTCTGACCCATATTCACGTGATCATTGGGGTGGACTGGNCTCTTNGAGCCAATGGTTCCTCCCATCAATTCAATGCCTCGGTTGGAGATCACTTCATTGGTGTTCATGTTCGTGCTTGTNCCTGATCCCGTCTGGAAAATATCGATAGGGAAGTGGGTGTCAAGCTTTCCGTCCATCACTTCTTCAGCGGCGGCGACAATCGCTTTGCCTCGTTCGNNATCCAAAAGTTCCAAGTCCATATTGGCTTGAGCGCACGANCGTTTGATTAGGCCAAGTGCATAAATAAAGCTTCTGGGGAATGGAATTCCAGAGATGGGAAAGTTGTCTACAGCNCGTTGGGTCTGAGCGCCGTAATAGGCAGCTTCAGGAACTGGAACTTCGCCAAGAGAGTCTTTTTCGATTCGTTGGGACATGTCGCCTCTCGTTAGGATGATTCGACCGTTATGGGTCGCTCTCCTAATTGGTCCTGTAGGTGATTGTGTCGGAATCCTCCATACCTCTTGATGAACGNGTACGGATCATAGAGATCTATACCTCTGTGCAGGGCGAAAGTACGTGGGCAGGCTTGCCATGTATTTTTGTACGATTGGCCGGGTGTAATCTTCGATGTACNTGGTGTGATTCTGAATTCACGTTCACAGGTGGAGAATATCGNTCCATCGACGATATCGTCAGTGCGGTTTTAGATATTGGGGTTCCTTTGGTGGAAGTCACGGGTGGAGAACCCCTTGCGCAACGNCAGGTCACGCCGTTGATACAGCGGTTGTTGGACCAAAAACTNACTGTTTTGGTGGAGACCAGTGGTTCGATTGACATTCGTGCCGTTCCTGAGGGCGCCCACACCATTATGGACATCAAGCCACCTGATTCTGGCGAGTCAGAGTCGAACCTGTGGGAGAATTTGGACCATCTTCGGCCTGGAGATGAAGTCAAGTTCGTGCTGGCTTCTCGCCGAGACTATGAGTGGGCAAGGGACGTGGTACGAAAANATGAGCTTGCAGACGCTGTTGAAGTTTTGTTTTCTACNGCCTACGGATTGTTGGATCCTGCAAAAGTGAGCCAGTGGCTTTGTGACGATGCCCTGGCAGTACGACTCCAGCTGCAAATGCACAAGTACATTTGGCCCCCCGATGAACGCGGTGTGTGAAACAAGCTGTAGTTTGTGAACGCCTGTCCGTTAAGGTGATCCAGGTAGTGCTTTCCATCTTCAAGGAACGGTTTCATGAGCGATAAAACCACGGGACTTCATCGGATTCTTTTCGGGTGTTTGGTTGCGACCGTGTTGTCTTTGACGGTGAACCCCGTCGGTATGGCAGAGCCGTGGATGTCCATGTTGCTGGATACCGGGTCGCCTTCCACNGATGACACAGGNGCCGCATCTCCCAGTGCCGATACGGGCAGTGGCTCNGTTGACACAGGCGGCGGCGGCGACGATACCGGTAGCAGCGGTGATGATACTGGCGGCAGTTCGGATGACACGGGTGTTGCATCGGATGACACCGGCGTTGCATCGGACGATACGGGCGTTGCGTCGGATGATACGGGCAGTAGCCCAGAAGACACTTCAGCTGGGCCGGACGACACGGCTGCACCGTCTGACGACACTGGAAGTGCGGATGATACCGCCACCCCTTCTGATGACACAGGCAGTACGGATGATACNGGTGTCAGCTCTGATGATACGGCATCGGTTGGGCCGGCGGACACAGGTGCGNTCGGTAAATCGGCTGCTGAACTCGCTGGCGAAAAGGGCGGTTGCGGATGTAGCGCTACACCCCGCTGGCAAGCGGGTATTGGNTGGATTCTGATTGGGCTGTTTGGGTTGTGTAGGCGCCGGCGCACACAGGTGTAGACCCAAGCGTAGGGTCATTGATTGGGTGCTTAGTTGGGGTTGCGAAGATTCCAGTCGAGTACAAGGCAATGGACGGGGCTGGGAATGTCTTCTCCCAAGGTTTCCTTTGCCAGATCAGGATCGCCTTTCAGTGCCGTTAGGCACGGTATGGCAATGGCTTTTGCAATGGTGCTGGCTGTCCGGCTGAGTACCCATGCCCCTTTCGCGTCGTAGCTGTCCAGCACGCTGCCCACAGTAGATTCACTAAAATTGATGCCTGGGTCTTCTTCGCGAAAATCGACTTCCATAAGGTCTGATGCCCAATACTTGGCCACTCGGGCGACCGCACCAGCATTTGAATCGGCAGCGGGTAAGTCAGAGACGTCATCACCCATGGTTCGACCAAAGTTTCTAATAATTGTATTCATTTCAATTCGATCGTCACCACCTTCTAAATACAGGCATCCGCCTCGACCTTGGCGAAGTGGGTCATCCAAAACGGTAAATGTTTCGGGCAGTGATGAGTCGCCCGCAGCAGTAAGCGTGGCGTTGAGGAGTTCTTCGGTACGATCCCGGTCTTCCTGTACGAGTTCGGGATTTTGGGACACAAATGCATCGACTTGCACCGAAAGTCCGAGGCTCACTGCTTGGCGATACGTGAGCTTAAGGGGGCCACGGCCACAGACATTGGACTCTTCAGAGTCGCGAATCTTGCCAAAGTCACTTTGCAGTTTGCCTGGCCTTGCTGCCAGCCAAACCAGCAGGAGCCGGCTTTCTATTTCAAGGGTCTCGTTTTCCATCAGTCGGTTTCGCCAATTGATGAAATCATTGGTTTTTGAAGACTTCCGGGTGATGAGCCAGTCATACTGGCTGCTGCTTTGAGTCAGAATATCTTTTGTTTTCTTCTTTACGGCTGCACGTAGAGAATCGTCATTTTCCAGCGCAACTCCCAACGCTTCAGAGCCAATGATTGCGGCAGCGAGTTCTTGGAATGTGTACGTCCGTGAGTCGCCGTTCATGTCTCGGGCAAAACCGAGCTCCTCATTGCACTCGACCACTCTTGTTTGTGATGTTGCGTAGTCCTTCTTTAAGCTCTTGTTGCTGCACATACTGACGCCACCAAACACCCAACCGCCCAACAAGGCAACACCCAGGAAAATGTTTCGGGGCATAAAGATTGCGCCCGACTTGACGAATGTGATGCCCCGTTGCGCGAGTTGCGCGGGGCCCGTCACCAGTAAGCTTGTAAATGCTTGTCGTTTTGCCTCACCCGCCAAGGCATCCTTACTGAGTCTGCCGCGTGGATTGTGTTTTTTACCTTTGGCGCGAGCTCGCTCTTCTTTGATTGCTTCAGGAAGTTCGTCGAGTTCAATGATGAAACGAGGCCCGCCAACAGTGACCAAGGAGAAAGCATCGCCCGGACGCACCGCGGTGGGGGTTGTCAATTGCTTGGGTTTTCCCGCGTTCATTCGAAAGAGATAGACGGCCGCGGTTCGGTCGGATGGTGCAAGGATCAGGTTTTCAAGTCCCTGTCGGAACAGCTTTACATGTTCAGGTTGAACACCCAGTTCAGGTTGAAGAACAATGTGACATCGCTCTGGATCGGAGCCTAATCGGACTTCTATGCCCTCAAACGGACCGAACCGAGTACCCCCGAATTCGGGGGTAAGCCGCAGATAGGTCGCGAGATCTTCGGTGTTCATGAACCCTCGAGAATCAACATGCTTTGGATGCTACCACTCGCCTGAGGGCAGCGGGGTGGTATGTTTCTTTCAATTCCAATTTGCATCCTTGAGGCCACACTTCCGGTGAACATCTTCCTCATACCCTACACATGGTACAGGCACCTCGCGATGGCGTTCTGGTGTGCAGCCTGGGGATTGGCTGGATGGGCCTGTGTTTTGACGGTTTTTGTAAAGCTGTCGCCCTCGTGGCATCCGGCATTGGATGGCTCCATTGTCATGAGTGTGATGGCGGGTACCATTACATTTGCCTCCATCTCTGGAGAGGCGACGCTTCGTCGCCGGTCGGTATGGTCGAGCAGTTGGCGAGTGGTGCTGGCCACCGCCTTGGCTGTTGGCTTGGCGATGGCCTCGTATTGGTTGTGGACTGCTGCCCTAAATCTGTTGCCGCTGTTTGGTGCCAGGGCAGAGGATGTTTCTGATGTTTCATTGGTGACCCTCCGATTCCGTGTCGGTGCATTCGCGTTGGCGGGTCTTGCCAGTGGAATATCGCCATTGGTGTTGCGCAAAGGCAGTGGGTGGTTTCATCATGTGGTCGGAGGAACGACGGCTGGTTTGGCTGCTGGGTGTGCTTGGCATGCACTCAACTTTGCGGGGCATGGCTCTGATCTGTTTTGGGCTGGAGCCGGTATGGGCGCAGTCTGGGGTTTCTTCCACGGCCTGCTGTGTTGGGGACTCCCGGATGAGTTGTACGCAGGGTGGCTCCGAGTGTTGTCGTGGAATCGCTATTCTCGTCGGATACCGATCGATGCACATGATGGCGTACCTACAGAACGCTTTGTTGGTCACTTCACTCGTGGGCTGGACCTCTTTTTGCCGGCTGAAGATGGTGTGATGGAAATGCATTTGTCGGTGGTTGTGGATGAAAACCAGAAGTATTCCGCCCGCGGCCTCAGCTTGCAGCCAACCCGTGTCATTCGATTCCTTGAGCGGGTGAACCTTCAATATGATGCCAGGCGCCCCGCCCCGCTACAGACACGAATTGACTCTGGAGACAGAATCGAGATCGGTGATGGTGTCAGTCAGGCGGAAGTCGAATTCATCATGCTGCCAAAGGAAGAGCGGTAATGATTCGGATTCTTCTGGGCATGCTGCTTTTGAGCGGGTGTGAGGACCGTCTCACTCCGATTCCCAACACCACCACCCGTGTTGAGAAACCAGTTGTAGAAAAGGGTACTGAGCTGGCGCTCAAGATTTTTACGACCCAAGAAGAGTGTGCAGCCACTGTTCAGCCGGATGAGATTCCGTTGTGTATGCCCTATGTAGATCGTGCCAATGGCGAGGTTCGTGTTGGGTTTCAGTTCCGGTTGGATGGCGAAGACTTTCCGTTGCCGTTGAGTAAAGAACATCTTCGGGTCGGCCACCTCGGCCAGGAATTGCAAGATGGAGGAGACACCACCATGACTGTGGTGCCTCATGACCCCATTCGCTCCCCGCAGTTGTTTGTTTTACTGATCGACGGGTCCTCATCGATGGGCGCTTTGGCGAATTCCCGTTCGAAAAACAACCGGCTTGAAGAGGTGCGTCAGGCGCTGTTGAGTCAAGATGTCGTAGATGCGTTCTTTCCCGGTGACGTCAAAACCAGAGTGGTGGTTTTTCAGTTTACTCAGGGGCGACCCGTACCCCTTGGGGGCGTCCTTCAGGTACTGGAGAATCAACGCCAATACAGGAAGTTGATTCGCCAGCAATTGCGGGTGAGGTCTGGGTATACGCATTTGTATGATGCCATTGCTTACACGACGGGTGATTTCTTAAATTTGCCTGCGATAAAGGACTTGCTGGAACTGTACGAGATGACGCCCACCATTGTTGCGCTCACGGATGGGTTCAACAACATGGCGGCGAGTGATACGTGTGCCACAAATGCAGCCCGGCTATCGAATTTGTTGGAGCATTTGGAAAGGGTGCGGTCTCCCGATGACGGTGCGGACCCGCGCCGACGTCCAAGCGTATATACCGTGGGGCTGGGGCGACCTCTTCGCGCACGCTTCAAGCTTCCAAAAGATGTGGGTACGGGGGTTCGCTCCATGGATTTATGCGGTAAACGCTTCCGAGATCGTCGAATTGACGGTGACTTGGAAAACCGCGGTATCGACAATGCCAGTTTGGAATGGATCGCGCGAATCGGTGGTGGTGCCAGCTACGTTCGGCAGGATCAACGTGGGTTGGGTGAAGCGTTTAAAGGTGCAGCCGCAGAGAGATACACCTGGTTTGAGAGCCGGTATCGTATTGATCCGTATTATTTGCGCCGCAAGTTTAAGACGACACTGCGCCTGGTTTCTTTCGCCACAGCGGAAGCGAGCGTTGTGATTCACCCCAACGCATGGCTGGATGCGCCTCCTGGTATGCGCGATGAACAGGGTTGGACCATTCAGCGTCCGTACACGTTTATGCTTGTCGTATTGGTGCCTGCTTTTGGGCTGCTTTTGTGGTTGTCTTACATGGGGGGTGCCGTATTCAATGCGAAAAGGGCAATGTTCATGCGAGTACGACGTCCACGGGGGTCCAATTCACCGAGCCATCAGGGGCCGCCTGAGCCTCCACCTACCGCCCATTCTGGCCCGGAAGTGTAAGGAATGAGAACGTGCTTACGTTGTAGAAGGCCTCGCAGTGGTTGCTGGCATGCTGGTGGTCGCGTAGGATCACTGTACATTCTTCGATGAACGGAAGGACGCCTTGCCTCACCATATCGGTAACTACGAAATCATTCGCGAATTGGGTGAAGGTCACTACGGTACAGTTTTTCTGGCGGTAGGTGAGGTTCCGGCCCGCGGTCCACGTCCCCCACGTCGGCGCATTGTAGCGATTAAGACCCTTCGAGATGGAGCGGAACCCGAAGCTTTATCGCTTCTGTTACAGGAGTTTGCTCTGCTCGATCAGGTCAAACACAGAGGGATTGTTCGGGTTTTTGAGTACATTGAAGAATCCAATGCTGTCGTGATGGAGTACATCCACGGTGTCTCTCTGCGCAAGGTGCTCGATGAGTTGGAGCGATCTCGAGAGCAATTCTTCACGGAATCTGCGATTGAAATCGGCTGTGAGGTTGCAGATGCGCTCTACCAGGTGTTCACGACCCCAGGGGATAATGGTGATCCGCTGCAATTGGTCCATCGAGATCTAAAGCCAGCCAACATCATGTTGACACCAAACGGCGAAGTGAAAATCCTCGATTTCGGACTCGCTCGGGTCGACAATTCAGATTTTGCCAAAGACAATTCGGAGCGCATCCGAGGAACACCCATCTACATGGCCCCAGAACAGGCCCGCGGAGAGGAGGTGGGTCACACCACGGATTTGTTCTCTCTTGGTTTGATCATGTACGAGTTGTTGATGAAGCAACCCGCGTACCGTGTTTCTATGGATGCTCCCGACCCGATTGAAGCCGTATTTGACGCCATCGAGAATGGTGATGTTCATCAACAATGTGGCGAGCTAGAGCGCCGACTTCCAGGACTGGGTCCCATTGTGACACGGCTATTGCAATCGAGACCCCAGGACCGCTTTCAGAATGGTCAAGACACATTGGTCGACTTGCGTGGGCAGTTGTACCGAGATCGTGGAGCGTATCTCAAAGAGTTTTGCGACTTCTTCTTTGGTACGATCTACACCTTGGATGATGCACCAGACTTGAATCAGTTTGAAGCTTCTTCGGCGACCAAGCGAACTTCCAGCCGGAAATCGATTGAGGAGCGACTGCGGGCATCCATGGCGATGGATGCGCGGGCGCAAAAGACTTTGGGGAATACGGCCAAGCCCTCTTCAGATTCGGGTAAGTCGAAGGGACCCAATGTGCAGTCGTACACCCCGCCGACAACCAAGAAGCCGAAGAAAGCAGGCGAGCGGCGTCCCGATGAAACCGGAATGATGAAAATGGTTCCATTAAGTGATTCGGGTGAATATTTGGATGCCGATGGGGATCCAAACTCCACCCAGATGATCGCGCTGCCCACCCCCAAAGGTACCCGCTCCAAATCGTCGTCCGCGCCTCCACCTCCGGGTGGGCGTGCAGGCGGACCACCACCGCCTCCAGGTGGGCGTTCAGGTGGTCCACCACCACCACCCGGCGCCCGAGGCGGACCGCCTCCAGCACCCATGGGTGGGCCACCACCCATCGCGAGACAGTCTGCAGGGGGACCGCCTTCTCCGCCGATGGGTATCCAAGGGCCGGTTGCTTCGGCGGGAGGCGTTGCCCAACAAACACCGTTTCAAGCCACGACCAACGCGGGTGGTGGAAACCCAGAAGAGCAACGGGTTCAGTCCAATCGCGTGTATGCCATCGTTTTTGGCACAATGGCCATGGTGTGTGTAGCCATATTGGTTCTTGCGCTTACCCGAATCGGTGGTTCTGATTCTGAAGAAACCGTAGAAACCACGGTGGCAACCAATACCACGCAGGCCAAACCCATCAAGTCCCGTGTGGATACCGGAGGTCCTCCCACGCCGCCGCCTCGACGGACGACTCCACGTGCTACCTCTTCATCTAAACCGCGCAGATCTTCACCCAAGGCGCCTGCGACAACCTCAAGTGCGCCGTCGGCGGGAAGAGGTACGGTGATTGTTACGATTAAAGATGCAAGTCAGGCCAGTGCTGTAGAGCTTGTTTGTTCAGCGGGCTCTTACAGAAAGAGACAATCTTTCTCTGGCGGAGTGGCCCGGTTTAGTGGGGTTCCAGGCAGCAACTGCGAGCTGTATTTTAAAGGCGGGATTCCTGCGAAATTTACTCCGGTGCGCGCTGGCAAGTCTTATGGGTGCAGCATCATTGGAACAACAGCGGTTTGTAAGTAGTCCAACTGCACTCTGCCATGGTACGGTTTCACGGTCTTGAGTGCCTCGGTTGCTCGATGCGCGGAGTTATCATGCTGGTCAAACTGTTCTTGGTTCTATCTGCCCTGTGGATCACCCCTGCCTGGTCGGCGGGCCCACCGGTGGCTCGTTCGTCGACTGCGGGAGGCGTGAAATACACCAAGAAAGAGAAGGGGAAGAAAAAGAGCAAGCAGGAGCGGGCAGAAGAGGAAGAGAAGGCAGATGCTGAGGAAGAGCGAAAGCGCAAGGAGAAGTTGGCTCGCATCGTTGTACTGAAGTGGGAAGGAACTTCCGCTGGGTACACCAATGAAACTGTGGTCCGCAACGTGAAATCTCGCATCTCTCGTCCCGATGCGATGTTTTTTCCTGAAGTCGATTTGTATCAATCTGGTCGCAAGGTGAAGGACCGTACCGTCATCCCTGCTCAACAGCCGGCGAAGGTGCCAGACGCCAACATTCCAGGCGTCATTCAGACTGCGAACCAATCGCTCGCGATTCGGTACGACCAGCTTACTCCTGCAGAGTGGGGACTAAGGGCGCAAGATTTACGGGCATTGGCCGAGCAGATTTGGTTTGTAGATCGGCCTGAACTTCGAGAACCCTTGTTCATGTTGTATGTGGCAATTGGTGCTGCCGCTGAAAATGCGAACAACCCAATCCCGCCATTCTTTGAGGCCGTGGGCCCTCTACCGGTCAACTATTATTACTACTTGGCAGCCTTGCTTGCGTACCAAGAGCCCGCACTGATGTCGAAGGTGCCCACCCAAGAATTGAGCGCCTCGATTCAATACTATTTGCAGCAACTGCAGCAGGGTGCATACCCGTCCTTCAAGCTGGACTTTGAGTTGGAAGATCAGTTTGATCCGAAAGTCTTCCCTCAAAACTACCAAGTGTTGATCAACGGCCTTCCGGTTGAGTTGGACGACAATGCACAACTCGATGGATATTTGGGCCGGACTGATATTTACCTACAACGGGTGGATTCAGGACACGGTATGACGGAACGTTTCGAGACAGTGAAGCTCGATGAAAACGTTCATTTTGTGCGTGAGACGGCCCGAAAGAAGATGGGTGTCGACTTTATCAATCAGCTGTTTCTATTCAAGAACGAGTGTATTGCTGAGGTGGATGGAGACATCCTCAATTATCTGAGTATTTACCAGAAAATGCACCCCAAAGCCGAGGTCTACATTGCGGTAGCCGAGAAGGGCAATCCCAATAAAACCTGGATTTGGCGCTATGTGAAAGAGGCCTCGCAGCTACGGCTTGTGGCGGGTGGTGGTGATGGATTTCCGGTTCGCTTTGCCTTCCTGTGGTCCGTGGGTGGATTGTTCAACGGTGCTTCTGCGAGCTTTGACACAGATAGTCCCCCAGCGGAACCCGGGCAGGGCGTCAATGGCGTAACGGACCGTTTTGAGGGTTCTTTCCAAAACGCGTACATGCCGTTCAACTTCGAACTTCGGGCTCATTACAACCGTCTGCTTGTTTCTTTCGGTACAGAGTTTGGTCTCAACACCCGCGAAAACAATGAATGGATTGAGCGGTACTATCTACCGAAGCATCGGGGGGAAAAGTTTGCGACGGCAGTGGATTGTCAGCGTGAACAGGATGAACCNCCCAGCGCGCTTGGCAATTGTACAAATGAAGAATTGTTTCACATTACGCATTGGAATCGGTACGTTTTCATGAATGTTGGTGGTGTGTTTGGTCGGGATGCAGGCATTGGTTTCGGTCCCCGTTTGACTTGGAAAAATGGCTATACAAATCTCCCCCACGCATGGCAATCCACACTCCATGCAGGTGTGGCGCTGGAGCCAAAGATCGGCAATTTCACCAAGCGTTTCCGCCCCTTGGTGGACGCGGATTTGAGAGGTGGCTTTGCGTTGGCAGCCCAGAACTCTGTTCAAAGAAACATTGCGCGGGGAGACACCAACTTTGATGGTGCGGTCAGAGAGGTTGATGGTGAGACTGCCAACAACAAAGAAGGTGTGGTCATGCCGGTGTTTGGTCTCAGTCTTGGTGTGGGCTTTACCTTCTAAACTGCATTCTTTGTGCGCGATAGGTGATGGATATGCTTGTATNGGTTGCGTTACTTTCCAATGCTNTNGCGGCTGACCTTGTTTGGGATTGGTCGCAGAAAGAACCCGTTCGCTACCACCTGGAGACCATGGTCGAGACGCCTCGGAGTCACATGTGGTTGTCAGAGAAGAACGAGCAAGTTCGGATGACGAAGAACCATATGACCATGGATGTTGCCTGTACGGGTACACAGGCGGGTCGGNACTGGGATGTACGTTGTTCCATAGAGTCCGTGTCTCTGCATGGTGTCGCGGTACCGGGAGATGAGGAGGCACAGGAACGGGTGTTGGCTGCTTCTGTTGGGCTATTGGATAAGAAAGACATTCATTTGAAAGTGGGTGCTGATGGCCGCATTCGAAAGCTGGATATCGTGGGGGTCTATGCGGACGATAGTCGCATGGGGGCCATGATTGAGGGGTTGCGGCAAATGTTGCGCAGGGTGTTTGCCCCCATGGATCTACAACTTCCGAACAACGGAGATCCCAAAGGGAAAGAGTGGAAACAAAAAGGTTCTCCTCTGGCATTGGAGTTGCTTACCGCTCAAGGAACATCCGGTGGCGTGATTATGAAGCACCGTGTCATTTCTGAGCGTAGTGGTGGTGTTCTGTACCAGACGGAGGGTCGAGGCAGTGTGGCCGAAGGCTCCAATATGGAGGCGGGGACCACGTCTTTTATGAAGGTTACCACTGAAGGTCGCGGGGAATTCAACACTGCATTGGGCGTCTTAGATTGGGCCGAAGTGCGGACCAAGGCAGACTACAGTGCATCAGCGCTCAACGCGCTCACAGGTGTGGGGGCGTACAGCTATTCGGGCTGGCTTGTTCGGGTTCACGCCGATGGGACCCGTGTGGAAATACCCGCAATCANAGCTCAGTAACGAACTCGTACCACTCACCAAAGTGAACTCGGGTGACCTGTTTGCCCATCTTGATGTATTCAAGGGCCACGGCGGTGACCAAGTGCTTCATGCCGACAGGTTCTTTGGCTGTTGATGCCAAAATGCATGCGTTGATCGCAGAATTGATGATTGAACCACCTGCAATGACGAACTGCTTGGCAATCGCGTCAAGATCCAAATCGTCGGCCTTGGGTGCGCCAGCAGGAATTGCACGTTGCCATAGCTGAGTTCGCTGTTCGACAGATGGCAGTGGAAATTCGATCACGGCACCGAAGCGCCGGAGGAAGGCTTCATCAATGTTCTCTTGGAGATTCGTTGTCAGGATTGCACAACCTTCGAACACCTCTAAACGCTGTAGCAAGAAGCTGACTTCTTGGTTGGCAAAGCGGTCTTGTGCTTGCTTTACCTCTCCACGAGAGCCAAACAATGAGTCTGCTTCGTCAAACAACAGGACGGCAGTTCCACCTTCGGCGGCATCAAAGATTTCTTTGAGGTTCTTCTCGGTTTCTCCGACCCAACGGCTGATAACGCTGGATAAATCCACACGGAACAGGTCTAGGCCCAGCGTGCCAGCAATGACTTCCGCGGCCATTGTTTTACCTGTACCGGGTCCACCGGAAAGCAACGCTTTGATTCCGTATCCGCGGGCTCGAATGGAACGAGCTCCCCAACGGTGAAAGACGGTTTCTTGTTCCGCCAGGTAGTTGACCAAATGCTGGAGTTGCGACTTGATTTTGTCCGATAGAATCAAGTCATCCCAGGTGTACCGAGGCACGATGTGTTCGGCGAGTCCTTGGAACTCCGGTCTGGAGCATTCTCTGGCGGCCGCCCACATGGTTTCTAGGGTGGGTTCGGCACCNCCACATTCAGCGCTGGCTCTCTCCAGNACCTGGTAAATGGTTGTTCCCCCAACAGAGTAGAATCGCTCCGCCACGTCTTGCCCATTCTCCACACTCCAGCCTCGAGCTGTCATGGCATTGGTCCATGCNCCTATCCGTTCTTGGAGGGTGCTTCTTTGTACTTGAATGGTGAGGCTGGGCCGATCACCGCCGAGNAGTCCTCCGACAGCGCGTCTGTCCGTGCCACCGACCAGCACAGGGTAGGGAAGCACCGCTAAAGCTGCGCCNAGTAGCCTTACTTGATTCCGCAGTTGAGGATCTTCCTGCTGGTCGGAAACGTTGATCAGGTACGGCAGGGCGCCAGAAAGTCGCAACTCGCGAATGAGGTCGTATGGCTGTTCTATGTACTGTCGGCAACGGTCCAAATCGATGCGGACCAGGGGGCGTCCAGCCCGTTGTGCGATGTCGATGGCGACACCCTCACGCGACCCTTGTGTACTGCCAGTGATGACAAGCGTGACGGGCCTATCGAGGCTGGAGGAGACTTGCTCCAGTCGATCACCCGTGGCTTTGGGGGTGAAGACTTCACCAGCGGTATCGATGGGCGTAAAGCCAAGACTTTCGGGCAGTTCTTTTTCTTCTAAAATCCACTGAAGGAGTCGTCCGCTGGGGTGGACTCTTCTTGAAGTGTGTGTGTCTACACCAGTGTCTGGGTTGAGCTGCAGCAGTCGGTTTTGGATCAGGGGAGCCCCATTCATGAGGCGGGACTGAAGTGCAAGCCTTTGGGTCCGTTCAGTTCGCAAGACTCGGGTTGCAAGATCGACGGTCAGGTATGCCTGGTTCAGGTTGTCATTCAAATAGGCAAAAATTTTCCCGTAGCCAGCACTGATTTCTGGAGCGAGAGAAAGCAAGACCAGATCTGCATCGTCTCCGTCGAGTTCAAATGCTTTTCGTAGACGTCCGAATCGGCCACTGGGTTCATCGCGTAGGGCTGCACTGGCTCCAACCGCTTCTTCCAATCCATCTGCCCCGCTTGGATAGTCGATTTCGCCATGGGCTCGCAACAGGCCGTCGACTTCGTCATCGGTGATGACAGATCCCCAAAACTGGCCTTTTGCTCGCATGGCTGGACGTGCGCGTTGCCGACGCACGGCGCGCAGTAGGAGTAGGTCGGTCCTGCGTAAACGGGTCGCAAGCTCCTCGAAGATGGTGCTCACGGTTTAGGAGAACCCCTTGTTGTGTCCCGAACGGACATGGGTGATTTCACGTCGCTCATCCATTGTGGTCAACACACGGCGAGCCATTTCATCCACAATCTCTCCATGGGTATAGCCCTGGGCAAGAAGCGTTTCATAGCCACGTTCGGCATCCGGGTCTGAGTCCGCATCCTCTTTCTTGGTGGCTGCATTTTCAGGGCTTGCTCCAACCCCGGCACCATCTTGTCCTGCTTGGATGTCTCCAACTCTTCCGCCAGCGCCCTTGCTGTAGCCAGTCTCATACCCACCCGCGGCCATTCGGCTCAACACCATCGACTCGACGGCTCGGGCTGCAACTTCCTCGGCATCTCTGAAGTTCTCGCCACCGCCACCACCGCCGCCGTCGCCTTGCTCGACGTGGTACTGCTCGTGTGCATACAGGGCGCGGTCTTCCGCCAAGTAGGGGTCGAAATCATCACCGACAATAATGGTTCTATCTACGGTGAATGCGCGGGCCCCAAGTGATTCAAGGGCGCGTGAGGCAATGTCACCCCGATAAACCTCTCCACCATCGGGCATGACGACGCGTCGCAATTCAGTTCGGTCCAATCGACCGGTAATCCGGTCAACTTTCCCTTCTTCCTCGTCATTGTTCGCCATTGATCCCCTTGGCTGTTGTCCCTCAGTTTGCGCACGAGTGACGTGTAGGTCAAGCACCTTGACTCAAGATGCAACGAGCATGGACAACGGACCGCACCGTCTCTACACATTGGTGCAGGTCTTTGATGGCGATGTATTCATCGGGCCGATGCGCTACATCGATGCTTCCTGGACCAAAAATGAGACTCGAAATGCCGAGGCTTGTAAGGTTGCCACCGTCCGTCGCAAACGGCGCACCGGTCGGCTGAGGTTGGCAGGCGTGGGGTCGAAGAAGTTGTTCCAGTTCAGTGTCTGGCTGTGTCAGCAGTGCAGGTGCGGTTTGAATGTGGCGAATGTCAATATCGCCGCCCAAGTGGCGCGCGTGCGCTTTGACTGGTTCTAATGCTGATCGGATGGAATCGACCCTTTGTTGGGCATCTTCTCCTGGCAGTGGTCGTATGCCGATGTGGATCGAGCAGCTGTCTGGAACAATGTTGATCGCTGAACCGCCTTGAATTGTACCCACATTCATGACCGTGAAAGGGCTGGGTAAATGCTCCGCAAAACGAGTTGTTTTTTTCCAATCGGCAGCCACTCCTTCCAGTACAGCGAGTACACGTTGTGCGAGGTGGATGGCATTGAGCCCGAGACTGGGACGTGAACTGTGTGCGGGTCGACCTGTACACAAAACCTCGATGGTTGTATGGCCCGGATGCATGCGACAAATTTTCATGTCTGTGGGTTCACCTATCCATGCGAGCGAGGGCAATGGCGATATGTCATCGGCCCACCGTTCGGCGAGGACGCGAGAGCCGTGGCATCCGACTTCCTCATCATGGGTCCAGATTAAGACCAGTTCACGCTTCAATTGCTTGGTGGGAATTTGTGCGATGGCCACCGATACCGCCGCCAGGAAACCCTTCATGTCGGCCGTTCCACGTCCGTACAAGGCGTTGTCCCGTTCGACCATTTTGAAGGGGTCGGATGACCAGTTTTGTCCCTCGGTTGGCACTACATCCATATGCCCCGAAAGGACAAGGCCATCGGTGCCAGGTGGTCCGAATCGGGCCACAACATTGGCTTTACCAGGTTCGGTTTCGTATTTGGTAATGCGCGCCCCCGTATCTTCTGCTCGTTGTGCAAGCGCTGCGGCAATTGCATCTACGGGGCGATTGCTGACGGTAGGGTAGCCCACCAATTCGCCAAGGAGGTCAACGACAGACTCTTTACTCGGCATCTTCTTCTTCTTCCTCTTCCTCGCGTTCTTCGTCCCACCAGTTGACCTTCCTGCGCGGTATGGGCGGCGTGGCCTCCATTTTGTCGATGACGGATAGAATTCGGTTTGCGATTTTCAGGTCTTGGGGTTTCGCGCAACTTGCACAACTGGCTTCGTCGTTGGTTTGTACTGCCACAGAGGGTGCTGCCTCGGCTTTCTGCTCTGCCTCAAGTTCGTTTTGTACGAATTTGGGCACCCCACGGAAGGCCTCTTCTTCTGCCTTTGCTGCCTGTTCGATCAGTTGGGCTCCACGGCCCAGTTGACCGGTGCATAAAGCGTCGCCAGCCCGTTGGTATAGGCGGGCGCTCTCGTGCCATCGGGGGGGGTCTGGCAAATGAAAACCCTCCACGCCTTTGGCCACCTGCTTGAACCATTCTCTTTCTTGGCTCATGGATGCTTTTTCTTTTGATTGAGCCCCTTGCAACACTTGAAGACGTTCACAGATGTGGGCCAACATGGCATCCCGGTCAGTCTTCGTCCCTTGCAGCCCTTCGCGTAAATGTTGGTTTCCCATCACCGTTGCAATCTTGTTCAATTGCGCACTTGTGGCGTCTTTTTCGGATGCTTTTTTACTGGAGTCTTTGCCGCTTGAGGCTTGACGACCAGTCGACTGGGGCTTCTTGTTTGGTGTACGCACCAAAGGACTGTACCATTGTGCTTGACCGGGTCGAACCCCGTCGGGTAGCGTGCCGAATCTCTTGGCTGAATTAATTTTGGAATGTACCAAGGCTTATGGACCCACGATACCGCCTCAATCGGACCATCATTGGCGAATCAATGCTCGTTCCGCGTTCAACGACTGAACGCTTGAATCGACTTGAAGTTGTGAAGCCACGGAAAGTTCAACTGAGGGAGGCGAAATCTCTTCCAGAACACAAGGTGCGAGAAACGCGTCGTGTGGTTGAGGCAGGCCCCAATTCACCGAAATTGATTCGTTTGGTGCGACATCCGTACACCCAAGAAGTGACCCGGCCCAAGGCGGGTAAACCGTGGCGGCAGTCACATCGAATGAACTGGGAAAGAGAGTCTTACGTCACAGCGTTTTCCTCGGCGCTCGCCGATGGTCAGCTCGTCCGGTGGCCGAAAGTCACTCGAGAGGGCAAGTTACTGGAGGATAGGCCGCGCCTATCGGCCACGGCATGGTTGCAGGAGGGAGAAGAGTAATGGACGCAAATGCTCCGATTCCTGCTGCTGGGTCGATGTCTGGCCGAAATATTATTGGTGAAGTGACAGAGGCCATCCATAAGTTCTTGATCGATCACTACGATTTAAGCGAACAGATTCCACGATTTGAAGAGGACCTGAAATTTGTTCCCAAGGACCGTGAAGAGGTCATCTATATCTACATGTATCGGGTGGCTCAGAACCCGAACCTAAGGAACAACAAACGATTGCGGCAAGCACCCGTGTTTGTGAAAGGCGATGGAGCGAATCCGGACGAGGTGTACTACCACCGCCCTCCATTGCTGATGGACCTGTACTATTTGGTGGCGGTTCACTCCAAATTTCGTTCCGACGCGGAGCGACTCTTGGGTTGGTCGATGCTTGCACTAAACGAAACAACCCACTTGGTTTACCGTCCGAGAAAGTTTCTTTTGCCTGATGGTCGCGAAGTGGACAGCATTGGCCGGCCCTACGATCCAAATGCCGATGAAACCGACGATGATTTGTTCATGGAGAAGGTTTCGCTCGCAATGTGCGATGACCTAACCGTAGGTGATGCGATCAATTTCTTCAGTATACAAGAGGCACCCTATCGGCCGTTTTTGACCTATCGAGCGCGGGTCGCGATGGACGGCCCCCTTGTCGAGGGAACTGGAGGGACTACAATCCGTATCCCAAGGCTTGGTCGCGCGGACCAACCGGATTCCAGTTCTGCCATACACTCTCCTTCAGGTCGGTTGATGTCAGGACGGCCGGAACCGTCAGACCAAGAACCTCCTGGACCCACACCCAAGAATCTTCAGCGAATCGTTGAAGAAGAACCCGAATCTCCCACTGAAAACGAGGATTGAAGAACTCCATGGATTACCAAACCCCCGGCGTTTATGTTCGCGAGGTCGATAGCGGGCCGAAGCCCATCGCATCTGTCTCAACCAGCAACCCAGGCTTTTTGGGGTTGTTTGAATTCAAACCGACTGAAGATGCCGTGGCGATCACTGGCGCCAATGGTGCATCTCAACTTTCTGGAAAGGTCGTCCCTCAGCTTGTGGACAAGCAAGGCAAGGTGGTTGGAGACGGTGGTGATGCTGCCGATGCACTGACCAAGGCCTTCCGCCTCAAGCCGAACCAAGTCAAAGACGTCAAGAAGTACTTTGAGCTTCATGGGGCAACCAAGTCCGGCGCCAAGTCTCCAAAGTTTGAGCCAGGCTCCAAGGGTCGAGTGAAGATCACTTGGGAAGAGTCATCCACTGAAGTTGCTGACGTCATCATGGACGTACAGGGCAAGGTCGTGACTGAAAATGACCAACTCGTGGAAGAACTCCTGAATCAGTTGCATGAGTCCTTTGCGTTGGAAGCTGCACAGCCAAAGACTGCTGCAGATGTACTAGAGGTATACGGATACAGCTTTAGTGGAGCTTCTGGCTCTGCGATGCGCTCTGAGTACTCCATTCCACCCATGGCAGTGACCAACAAGGCGGAGTTCTTCCGTTGGCTTCAGAGTTTCTTCTCTCAGTACTTGCTTGAGACCCAGCCCATCGAAGATTTGGTTGGTTCTTCTTACGATGATCCTGACGAAGCGGCAGATGCTGTATTTGATGCTCTATCGAAAGATGAGGCGCTCAAAACACAGTTTCAGGATTTCCTTTCTCAACCCTCCGTGTTCAACTTTGTCGCAGGAGTCAACGGCTTCTACGATAATGGCGGTGGCAAGTGCTACGTGTACTTGATGGGTTCCCAGAACCTTGGTTGCTCCATCCGTGAGAACCAAGAAGACAAACTGGGGCTGTACGCCTTTGACGACGTTGATGACATGGCGCTGATGGCGGCTCCTGGGCTGTCCGATTCACAGCAAAAAGAGATGTTGGAACACTGCGAGGTTCGTCGTGACCGCTTTGCGATCTTGGACGGACCCATCGTATCTGATGGAAACATGAAGATTCCTTCTTCAGACAAGGGCTACGGTGCCATGTATGTGCCTTGGTTCAAGATCACGAAGCCAAGCTGGTTCAATGGCGATCAAGATCACATTGATGTGACCGGCCCGAATCGCCGGAAGCTTGTGAAATGCGAGAAGAATGAACTGTACGTTCCACCAAGCGGACACATTGCAGGTGTGATGGCCCGTGTGGATGGAGAGCGTGGTTGTCACAAGGCTCCAGCGAACGAAATTTCGATGGGAATCACTGGGCTTAGTCAAACCATCAACCGTTTGGAACAGGCTCAATACAACGACCGCGGTATCAATGTGGTCCGCGAGTTTAAGGACCGTGGAATCCGTGTTTGGGGCGCTCGTACCCTGGCAACAAAATCGGATCCTTCATGGAAATATATCAACGTCCGTCGTCTCTTCATTATGGTGGAGCAGTCGATCATGGTCGGTAGTCAATGGTCCGTATTCGAGCCAAACGACACGACACTTTGGAAGAAGCTTACTCGAGACGTACGCGCATATCTGATGCGTGTGTGGCGCTCAGGGGCGCTCTTCGGACAAACGCCGGAAGAGGCGTTTTACGTAAAATGCGACAGCGAAACCAACCCCCGCTACCTCATCGATGCGGGTCAGGTGAACGTGCAGGTGGGCATATGCCCTGTAAAACCTGCCGAGTTTGTCGTCTTCAGTATCGGTCAGTGGGATGGTGGAGGACTCATCGAAGAGGTCTAATCCACTGACTGCAACCCGCTCTGTGCACCTTCCATCAATGCATCGGGCAAATCAACAAGAGGTAGAAAATGCCAACAGAAGAACTGTATGGAAGTTATCACTTCCTCCTGGAAATCCAGGGCGTCATCAACGACAACAAAGTCATCGTTGGTGGTTTCAAAACGGTATCCGGTATGGATTCCGAGACTGAAATCATCGAGTTCAAGCAGGGTAATGACCTGATTGTTCGCAAGAAGCCGGGACGCACAACCTACTCAAACATTGTGCTTGAGCGAGGCTACACTGCGACCGACGACCTGTGGCAATGGCGCAAGAACATTGAAGACGGGAAAATCGATCGTCGTGCTGGCTCCGTGATCATCTTGGATCAAGACGGCCAGACTGAAGTCGCTCGTTACAACTTTTATGAAGGATGGCCATGCAAGTGGAATGCTCCAGAAATGGATGCAGATGCCAGCTCGATGGCCATTGAAAAGATTGAAATCTCTATCGAGAAGGTTGAGAGGGCCTAATGGAACTGAAAACCGAGTACGAGTTCATTCTTCCTCGTGGGTATGTCGATTCTGACGGCAACCTTCACAGAGAAGGAGTGATGCGACTGGCCAATGCTAAAGATGAGATTGTTCCTTTGAACGATCTTCGAGTACAGCGGAACCGGGCGTACCTCATCATCGTGCTTTTAAGCCGCGTGATGACTCGTCTCGGTGATCTCAAAGAGGTCAATACGGGGATCATTGAAAACTTGTTCGCAAGTGATCTTCGTTTCCTCGAAGAGATGTACAACCGAATCAATGAGGACGAGGCAGCCGTGACTGTCACATGTCCAGATTGTGGTTCGAAGTTCGATAAGGAGTTCGGCCGCCTGGGGGAATCGTAAGCTACCCCTTGGAGAATATCTTCAGGGAGGTAGCGTTCATTGCATACCACTTTCATTGGGACCGAGATGCGATCATGCAGATCCCCCATAAAGAGCGGCATGCGTGGGTAAAAGAAATCTCAGGGATCAACGAGAGAATCAACTCGAGTAGGTAGAATCGATAATGCCCTGCCCCAAGTGGGCAGGGCGTATTCAATTTTGAGGACAGCCATGCGACCTGGACTCGTCGTCCAACATAGCCGCCTTCCGGATAGAAACACGAACCTCGTGCGTTGTGACATCACCGGTATTTTGGGTTTCATTGATAAGTCTCAATGGCCTGATGGGGCTGAAGCTGGCGATTTTGTTGAGTTGTATTTGAGGCGAGTCCATGATTTCTGGCAGCATGCTGATCGAAATCTTTTTGACCGGCCGACTCAGCGAGCTGTGAAGAGTTTTTTTGAGAATGGTGGGGACATCTGCCATGTCTTCGGGATTTGTGTCGAGTCTTCCGAAGACCTGCGTCTGCCTTCCGGGATGATGGGGATTTTGACACCCGTCTTGGACCGCCTTCGATCGGAAGAGGACATCGCTCTGTTGTTGGTTCCGAGTGCAGCATACATGCGCTGTCACATCGACAAAGATGGTGTTGTTCGGGCGGATGTTGAAGCGCTCTATGATGAATTGTTGGCGCACTGTAGAGAAATGAACAACCGTTTCTTGATCATGGATGCGCCGCGTGGATTGCACGAAGCACCTTTAGAACGTTGGGTTCGGGGAATGAGAAGCCGGCATCCTGAGAACCGCGCTTTTGGTGCCATCTACTATCCGTGGCTTCAGGCTGGAGATGACTGTTTTCCTCCGTCGGGTACTGTAGCTGGAACCTTTGCAAGGGTTGAGATTGAGCATGGAACCTTTGGTGTCATGTGGCCTCCAGCCAATGTTCCTCTCCGCGGTGTCACCCATTGCGAAGTAGACCTGACTTGGGCTGAAGCGGGCGCATATGCAGAACAGGCCATCAACCCCATTGTCGTCCAGCCGGGTCGAGGCGTATTGATTTTTGGCGCCCGAACACTGTCCAGCGAGGACAAGAATCGCCACATCAATACCCGAAGAATCATCAATATGATTCATGACCAGCTCCGAAGGGACAGTGAATGGGCTGTATTTGAAACCAACAATCCACATTTATGGGACGTTTTGGATCGTGACATTCGCTATCGTTTACAGGAGTTTGCGGGTGCCGGATTGTTGACCGCAGAAGGGGACGCGGTTGAATATCAGGTGACCTGTGACCGAGAGTTGAACGGCCCCGCTCTTCGTGATGCTGGGGAAGTAAATGTAGAAGTGATGATTCGGCCTGTTGGCACGACGGAACACGTGCTTATTGATCTATGTATCGGTGGTAATGTCTGAAGAGGAGTGCCGTTATGGCTGAAGATTGGCGAGGTCGTGGAAAAGGCCGTAAGGGTCCGCAGCCCAGGATTAGTGGGCGCAGTTCTTGGCGTGGTGCTGGCAAGGGCAAGGGTGGACGCATGTTGGGTGGGATGATTCCTGCTCCCGATGCCATTGCGTCGAACCCCATAGCTTTCCAGTTGGCCAACATGGCTGCTTACGAGCTTCGGAGTCATATCGAAGGCATGTTGGGCATTTGGACAGGCCGTGGAAAAGGCCGCAAGCCCAATCAACCGACCCTTGCTGAGCCTTTGGCCTTGGGAACACCTCGCGGAACCGAAACTAATTTCAGCAATCCGCATATTTTAGACCCTGAGGGTGCGTACATCTTCTGCCTTGAAATCAACAAGGTGGAGGTTGCTCATTTCTTGGAGTGTTCAGGTCTGAAGTCATCTACCACTGTTTTTGAGCTGGAAGAGGGTGGCATGAACCACCGTGTTCACAAGCTCCCTGGTCAGTCGAGGTGGGAGAACATCACACTGCGCTACGGTGTGACTGCGGAAGCCACGATGTTGACTTGGCGAGGAGAAATCCTTCAGGACAAGTTTAAAGCAGACAGTCGCAAGCATGGTGCGATTGTAGTGAAGAACAACCACATGCAAGTTGTGCGTCGCTACAACTTTAAGTCAGCTTGGCCGGTCTCGTGGGAAGGTCCGAGCTTCAACGCGCAGAGCAATGAGCTTGCTATCGAAAGTATTGAATTGGCCCATGACGGTATTGAGGTTCAGATCATTCAGTAGAGTGAACTGAGTCCATTCCAGCAGGGTGGGGAAAATGGAAGAAAGAAAGACAATCGGGGAAAAGATCTTGGCGAGGTTGCGAAACAGCGACCGCGTTGGGGCCCGTTTGTCTGTTTCTCGTTCGGCATTTGATGATCGCTTTGAGCGTTACGGTCGGCCGCGAGGCATGTCTCGTTTTGGGATGAGCCTGTTTCCAGACCATCACAGTGAAGTCGCTTCGCCCACATGGGAACGAGGTGATGACGTCGAATACCTTTCCGGCTCTAGCTATTGGAGCAGAATGCGGCGTTTGGGCAATGCCCGGTTGCGTCGTCAACGACGTTTTGCTGCACTGGAGAGTCGTTTCGGTCAGCGCAGTCAGCTTTCAGCTCGTCGTAGAGCGCCAGACTTTGGCTCTTTGTCGGGTGAACGCGCCATACCGTTTTTTGGCCTGTCGGCCTTGGCGCTTGATGACCTTGCTGTATTGACGCCTGAGCAAAAAGATGCGGAATCCGATTCACAGACTGTGTCTGCTTGGGGAGAAAAGGTTTCCAAGTCTGAATGGCAAGGGGCCCCCGTATCCGATTCTCCATGGATGACGGGCACCTCAGCGCCTGCTCGGGTCGCCGCTCGCAAGGCCAAGGAAGAGCGCACCACACCGTTACAGAGAATCGTGCAGCGAGTACCCGCCACAG
>PALY01000110.1 GCA_002707085.1 Deltaproteobacteria bacterium | reverse complement strand
AGATGTCGCATTCATCACCCAAGCCGTCCCCATCGGAGTCTTGCTGTGATGCATTGGCGAGTCCTGGGCAGTTGTCGCAGGCATCGCCCGCATCATCATGGTCGGTGTCTTCCTGCTCGTAGTTCACCTGCTCAAAACAGTTGTCACATACGTCGCCGATACCGTCGCCATCCGAGTCGAGTTGGTTCGGGTTGGAGAAGGATGGGCAGTTGTCACATGAATCGCCCCAGCCATCTGTATCTGCATCTGCTTGGTCATTGGGCATACCGGGGCAGTTGTCGCACAGGTCTCCGAAGCCATCCATGTCTTGGTCTGACTGGTTGGGATTGGGCACTTGCCAGCAGTTGTCGCAGAAGTCACCCAGGTTGTCCGCATCTGCATCTTCCTGTTTTGGGTTTTCGACTTCAGGGCAGTTGTCGCAGACATCACCAATGGTGTCGCAGTCGGCGTCAGCTTGGTCGTTATTTGGAATCTCGGGGCAGTTGTCGCAGCCCAGAGAGATGGATGACGATGGAAGGCCGTCTGTGTCGGTAACCGTAACGGTACCGAAACTCAGTCCGTCGCCATCTTCATCCATATCCGCAGTGAGGTGGGTACAGCCGAATGCGAAGTACTCCACGTAATAATCTGCGTTTGGATATGGGTTTCCGAAGTCATCCAGGTTTTCAAGACATAGGGGGTCGTCAAGATCGACGGCCACTTCATCCGATGCATCTACTGCGTTGCAGTTGAGATCTTGTGTGAGCCGGTTGAAGCACCCTTGCGCCTGTGCTTCAGGTGAAAACGCAGCAAGTGCGAGTGCGAAGAAGGTCATCATTATGGTGTGTCCTCCGTAGCTCCTGCGTCTGCTGGGGCCTCGGCTTCTGCCGGTGCCTCAGTTTCTGCTGGAGCCTCAGGTTCCGCGGGGGGAGCCGGTTCAGCAGGCGCTGGTTCGGCTGGGGCTTCCTCTACTGTACCTTCTGTTTCGGTCGCTGGTGTAGTCTTTTCTGCCGTCTCTTCAATCGATTCATCGACAGGGTCTTCCGGTGCCTCTGAATCATCGGATTCTTCGATGCGGACGGGTTCGTCCTCTTCTTCATCATCGATGTTCGGTACTGGTACCACTGTGGGTTCATCTTCCGCAGGAGTGCCCTCACGTTGCAGCCCTTCTAAATCCTGCTGCTGACGTCGGTGGATCTCTTGCTTTTGCATTTCCAACTGGATGTCTTCAGGCTTCTTGACCTTGGCTGGGGCGCCACTCCATGGGAGTTTGATGTCCTCTGGGTATTCGGGAAGAACGTCCAGTTCGCTGAAACGGTGGATAATGTGGAAGTCGACACGTCGGTTCTTGGCCAGCGCTGCTTCTTCTGTACCCAGTTTCCGTGGCGCGACTTCACCCATTCCTCTGTATGAGAGGCGGGCTGGGTGTACACCAGATGTGATGATTTCTTCCCAGATGGCGCGGGCTCGACGGATGGAAAGGTCGTAGTTGTATGTGTACGTACCTTCTTCCGAAGCGTGACCCTCAACCACAACGTGGCCGATTCGCGCATTTTGATTCATCAGTTTCGCAACGAAGCGCAAAGTCGGAATGGATGGGCGCAGAATGTTCGCAGTGTTGAATTCGAATTGAATTGGATCACGAATAACGATGGCTTCTTCTTCAACCCGAGCCAGTTCGCCTTCTTTCCATTTCTTTTCTACGCTGAGAATCTCGTCAATCGCGACTTCAGGTGGAGGACCACTGGAAATCTCTTCTTCGGCTTCAACCACAAAGTCTGGACGTGGGGGAGGAATCGGTACAAATTTCGCACTGAGTACGATTCTTTGTGCGGTTCCACCGTACCCGTCACCCAAGCCTGCACCACCACCCAAGTGGAATCGCAAGTAGTTGATGGGTTGGTATTCCACACCACCGAGGACTTCGACGGTGTTTTCGGCACTTTTCTTTTTGTAGAAGTTGTTGAAACCGCCACGGGAGTATTCAGCGGCCCAGATGGCGACCCGGTCGGGCATTACCCAGTACTTCACACCCGCATTCATTGCGAGCTCGGTTCCATGGGTCCAATCTTCTGCCAACTCAACTTTAGAGCGCGTCATGACGTTGGCATCGAACAAGGCCTGAAAAGGTCCTGTTTCAAACATGGCCAAGGCTCCGGCACCGGTTCGAAGGCCGTCTTCTCCATGGAATGATTCTTTTGCACCCGTCGGCATGGTGAAGTCTGCCCGAGCGCCGAGTGAAAACCCTCCGACTTGGAAAGCGCGGAAGCGAACACCAACACCAATGTCTTCCAAACCGAAACCATCCGCTTCAAGTTCAGGGATGTCGGAGCCGGAGTGGATGGCTGTTGGAATAATGAGTCGTGTCGAAACAGAAGGTGTAAAATCGTAGGAGATTCCCAGCACCATCGTGGAACGATGCTTGACTACGGCACCATTGTTTTCACCGCCGAGTTCCTCTCCGAATTGATACAAAATCAGCGGATCGCGCTGATACTGTGTCATGAAGCCGGTGCGGAGCGTTGGTTGTGCGGCCATTACTGGCGTATCAATTCCCGGAAGCCCTTTGTGGGAAAACACAGGTCGAACGAGTTCGATATCTGTTGAATATCCCTGACCAAATGCGACGCCTGGTACGCTAAAAAGCAGTGCCGCAACCGCAGAACGGGGGGAAAAGAATGAATGGGAGTTTTTAGAAATACCTGCACAGCTCATGCTACATTGCCTCGAATCAGTCCTGGCTACCATACACCGATGTACTCGGTTCTACACCCTTTTAGCAAAATACATACGTATAGACTCGCGATAAGGCGTGTTTAGCGGTACAGTCTCTTACCCAGAACCCCTCCGAGCCGGAGCGCAAAAATGCGACACTCAATCATTATTCTCAGTCTTCTTAGTTTTGGATGCGCGGAAAAAGAAGAAGAAGAGAGAGAACTTTCACCCTACCTTGATAGCGATCAGGACGGATTTCCTGAGACGACTGACTGTAATGATAAGGATCCTGCGATCCATCCGGACAGTGTGGAGATGTGTGACGGTATCGACAACAACTGCAATGGGTTGATCGATGGTCGCAACGCAGATGGTGACATCAACATCGCTGACATTTTGGATGAAGATGGTGAAATCTTAGAGGGCGCTGAGATTCCTTACGATGCTCCGTATTGGTACGAAGACAAAGATGGTGACGGCTTCGGTAATCCAGACGGAATGGCTCCAGGTTGTGAAGCACCCATCGGCTATGTGGGTACTCAAACAGACTGTGATGACCTCGATAGCTCTGCGTACCCCGGTGCGGTCGAGATGTGCGACACGGTTGATAACGACTGTGATGGCACCGCCGATGAAGGAAGTGCATACGATGCGACGACTTGGTACCGCGACCAAGATGCAGACGGCTATGGTTCTTTCTTTGATCAAATTCGTTCTTGTGAACAGCCAGAGGGCTACGCGTGTGTGAACGATTCCACAGCGAACCCATGCGACGACAACTGTGACAACGACATGGATGGCTTGTTGGACGCCGAGGATCCGGACTGTGATGGGTTCGTCTATGAAAATTGGGCTGACTACAACACAGACGCCTGGGCTGCAACAGAAGTTCGTTACTGGGACTTCAACGGTGATGCCGGAGAGTTTGCTCCATTTGGTGGCATGGATTTTGACTGCAATGACAATGAAGCGGCAATCAATCCTGGCGAGCCGGAACAATGTGACGAAAACAACTTGGACGAAAACTGTGACCAACTGATCGACGATGAAGATCCAGATGCAGAGGGCATGGTTCGTTGGAATGCTGACGTTGATAACGACTCGTTCGGTGATCCAATGGCTTCCTTGGAAGCATGTGATCAGCCCGATGGAATGGTCGACAACGAGGATGATTGTGATGATTCTGCGGCTCTGGTGAACCCAGACAATGCAGAGATTTGTGGTGACGACATCGACAACGATTGTGATGGCGAGACGGATGAAGAGTCTGCTCCATACCCGTTGCAGTGGTACCGTGACTCAGACTCGGATGGATATGGCGATGCAGCCCACCCTTGGCCTGTAGAGCAGTGTGCTGCTCCCGATGATTATGTGGCAGACGCTACAGATTGTGCGGACTTCGATGCTTCCATCAATCCGGGTGAAACCGAAACTTGGTACGACGGCATTGACCAGACTTGTGATGGAAACGACGACGACGAAGACGAAGATGGCTACGTGGGTGTGGGTGGTGGCGGAGATGATTGCGAAGATGCAGATCCTCTCTCGAATCCAGGTGCCCCTGAAGCATGTGGCGATGGTGTAGACAACAACTGTGATGGCGAAGAAGATGAGTGCGAAGTGGTGGATGCCATTGTCGGACTGACTGCCTATGATCGCACCGGTGGAAGCATTTCCATGGCCGGTGACGTCGACGGTGACGGAAACTCGGATGCACTGGTTGGCGCCTCTCGGTACAACGCCGATGGCCTTTCCAAAGGTGCAGCCTTCTTGCTCTCTGGAGACATTGAAGGTGAAGTGAGTGCCGGTGATGGTGTTGCAACATTGATCGGTGAAAACGATCACGATCGTGCGGGTTCATCCGTGGCGATTGTGGGCGATACCAATGGTGATGGCTTCGACGACATTGTGGTCGGTGCTTTTGCGGAAGATGCCGGTGGTAGCCGTGCAGGTGCCGCCTATGTGGTTCTTGGTCCTGTTTCTGGAGAGATGGGTTTGGGTTCTGCAGAGTCCAAGCTGATCGGTGAAGTTGGCGACGACTTTGCAGGGTCTGTCGTGGCGCCTGCGGGTGACACCAACGATGACGGTCTGATGGACTTCTACGTGGGTGCGTACGGATACGACGGTGGCATGAGCAATGTGGGTGCGACCTACCTGCTTCATGGTCCAGTGGAAGGGGGAGGGTCTGACCTTTCCTTTGCCAATGTGCGCTACGTCGGTGCGGGTAATGGTGAGGAGTCTGGGTACTCCGTGGCCAATGCCGGTGACTTCGATGGCGATGGAATCGACGATGCTCTGATTGGCGCCCCCAATGCAACCGAAGGTGGTGCGTATGTGGGTGCGGTGTACTTGGTACTGAACTCAGATGACTTTGATGGTTCCATGGACCTTGATGAAGCCGATGCCCGTTGGCACGGAATCAACGGTGGTGACCAGGCTGGATACTCGGTGTCCACTGCGGGTGACCAAGATGGCGACGGTAAAGACGACATCTTGATTGGCGCCCCTGGCCACGATGCTGGTGGTTCGGAATCCGGTTCGGCCTTTATGGTCTACGGTGGAACGTCCATGCTCTGTGATGATGGCGATTTGTGTCCAAGCCTTTCTCTCGCCGATGCTGATGCCAAGCTTATTGGTGAACGCGGTGATGACTTTGCTGGAGGTGCTGTTGCGGGTGGTGGAGACATCAACGGTGATGGGATTCCTGACCTGTTGGTGGGAAGCCGGACCGAGGATTCTACAGACACCAATGCGGGTGCCGCGTACGTCATGTTTGGCCCAATCGAGGGTACAAATGACTTGAGCAGTTCTCTTGCGAAGGTCTTGGGCCTTGGCCCCAATGACTGGACAGGCGCCTCTGTAGCGATGGGTGGTGACCTGAATGGCGATGGATACGGCGACCTTTTGGTTGGCGCTCCTCAGTTGGATGCAGGAGACTCTGTAGATCTTGGAGCCGTATTGATCTTGAAGGGTGGCTGGTAAGAAGCCTCCACGCAGTGAAAAGGCCGGCCATGGAGCCGGCCTTTTTCGTTCTGGGTCTGTGGGTAAACATGTTTCATGGTCGTCCACATCGTTAAAGGGGGTGTATGGAGCTACGCGCTTTCGCAGAAGCGGTGCTGTTCGGTGGGGAGTTGGACTCCAAACTTTGCACGCCGGAACACTTCACCGACAACTCTCCGGGATCAGCCATCGCCGTCCCCAGAGTTCCAGGCCGTCCAGTCGGGCTTGAGTTGGTGTCGTCGCGTGCCATCCCGGCGGCTCCCACCCCAACCAGCATCGAAAATGAAACAGTTCGTGGACTGGCACTGCACACATTTGCGCACCACGAACTGCAAGCCTTTGAGTTGATGGCATTGGCACTTCTACGATTTCCGGATGCCCCCACTTCATTTCGCCGGGGATTGGCGAAGATTATTTGCGATGAGCAGCGACATTTTCGCTTGTACTTAGATCGGGCAGAGCATTGGGGAGTGGGGCTTGGTGATGCCGGTGTGGGCCATTTTTTCTGGGATACGGTGGCTCATATCGATGAACCAGCGGCTTTTTTGGCTGCGCTGAGTTTGACCTATGAACAGGCCAATCTCGACTTTGCGATGTACTGGAAAGCGGCTTTTGCGGCGATTGACGATCACAAAACCGTGGATGTACTGCACGAAGTGTACGAAGACGAAATCAAGCATGTGCGGCATGGGTTGGCATGGTTTGAGCGGTTTTCGTCGGGATGCGATTTCGAGACCTACGAAAAATCCTTGGTGTTTCCTTTGAGTCCTGGCCGCGCAAAAGGACCCATTTTTGATCGCAGGGGTCGAGAGCGGGTTGGCTTTTCTTCCGACTTTATCGATGAAATAGAAATTCGGAACGTGTCTCGTGGCCGTCCTCCTCGGCTGTTTACATTTGACCCTTTCATAGAAGAACACCTGGCCGGAAGAACACCTGTGGCTCGGGCGCGGCATGTCCAACAAGACTTGTCTTCGATCCTTATGTTTGCTGCGCACAGAGAAGATGTGGTGATTGCTCAACGTCCACGACTTTCGACCTTGAGGCGGCTTCATAGGCAGGGTTTTGAAATACCCCAATTTGTGCCCTCGGTGGAGGCGCTGAGTGACCGGGTTTTAGGGGACCAACATCCATGGGGTTCCCCTGAATATCCTGAGTTGTACAGCAAACTGTGGTCGCTTCAGCAACGCTTCGATTTTGCGGAAGAACATTCCCATGAATTGTTGCTTCAGCCCACGGGCGTTCGTTGTGAGACCTTTTCTGATGCCGCGGACTATGTGGGTGGAAACTTTATTGCCAAGGCGCCCATGAGCGCGTCAGGGCAGCACCGAATTTTGTTGGACCATCCCGGTGCTGAGAAGTGGCTCCAGCAGAATTTGGCGCAGGGACCCGTACTGATAGAGCCATGGTACAAACGATTGCTGGACCTTTCGGTACAAGTACAGGTGGGTGAGACTGGGGTGCAGACCTTGGGGATTACTCGTTTTTGGGCCAGTTCCACCGGCAGTTACCGTGGGGCGCTCATTGGTCACTGGACCCGAGGCTTGGCACCGGAGATTGCACGCGTGGTTCATGGTGGTGTTGGCAAGGGGATTGTCCACAATGCACTGGTTGAAGCCGGTGAGTTTGTTGGCAACCGAGCCCGTGCAGTGGGGTATCGAGGACCACTCGGTGTCGATTCCATGCTTGTTCAGACGGATGAAGGTCCCAGACTGATGCCCATTTTGGAAGTGAACCCNCGATACACAATGGGGCGTTTGGCTTTGGCCATTCGAAAACGTTGTGGTCAACAGGGGTGCTGGTTTTTTGTGAGTNCCCGAGACATTGCGGCTGCAGGGTACTCCAGCCACACGGCGTTCATTGAGGCCGTCGAGGCGACCGATGGTGTCATGTTCACGACGGAGCCGACCACGGCCACGGCCATGTTTACGGTGTTGAGCCTTGGGAAGACTTGGCAGGTCGCTGTGGATGCATGGTGTGCTTTGGGGTTCAGCCCGCCACCACTTTGTCGGTGATCTCAAGCGCCTTGTCGATGATCGCAAAGCTCTCCGCAAGTTGCTCGTCTGTGATGCATAGCGGTGGATTGCACATGAAACTGCCCCATCTACAGAACGTAAAGAGGCCGTTCTCTTTAAGGAATTGGTTGAACTCGCCCATGGCGGGATGAGAACCGTTGTAGGGCGCCATCGGGGTTCCGACCGTGTCCTTTTGAAGATCGACCATGCCAAACAGCCCGATGTTTCGGTGTGTTTTTACGCTGGGGTGTTTGGTCTTCAGTGCTGCCATGTGCTGTCGCATGATGGGTTCAAGTCGCGCTGCATTTTCAACCATGCCGTCGTCGAGCAATGCGTCGATGGTGGCGATGGCTACGGCACAGGAAAACGGGTGAGCATTGTATGTAAGGCCGCCCCAGAACACATTGTCGTCAAAGTGCTTTGCGATGTCATCGCGCATGGCGACTGCGCCCAATGGGACGTAGGAGCTGGTCAGTCCTTTTGCCATACAGACCATGTCTGGAACAATGTCACTGTGTTGGAAGGCAAACAATTTCCCTGTTCGTCCAAATCCGGCCATGACTTCGTCACAGACAAGAAGGATACCGTACTTGTCGAGCAGGGCTTTCAGTCCTTCCAAATACCCAACTGGGGGTGGAAGAATTCCATTGGTACCGGTCACAGTTTCGATGAACATCGCGGCAATGGTGTCGGGACCTTCGTACTGAATGACTTCTTCTAAATAGGTCAGGTTGTTTTTGACGATTTCGGCATCGTTGTCACCGAAGCTGTAGTTGTAGGGCCAGGGATCCATGACTTTCACAAAGCCAGGGCTGCCCGGCTCATTGGCCCATCGGCGCGGATCTCCGGTCAGCTGCATGCATGCATTGGTCGCCCCATGGTAACTGCGGTACCGACTTAAGATCTTGAATTTCCCGGTATACAGTCGAGCCAATTTGATGGCATTTTCATTGGCCTCTGCACCGCCCAGGGTGAAGAAGAATGTGTTGAGGTCACCGGGCAACAGCCCAGCCAGCTTCGTAGATAGTTCGGCCCTTGCCGGCGTTGCTGACCCTGGAAAAGCATAGATAAGTTCATCTGCAGCCTTCTTTATGGCTCCCACGACTTTCGGGTGAGAGTGTCCGATGTTGACGCTCATCAACTGACTATTGAAATCGATCCATCGTTCACCATCGGGTCCGTACAAATAGATTCCTTCCGCACGGGTGATGGGCATGGGTACCACTTTTCCCCTGGCTGACCAGGAAAACAGCGTGTGCTTCTTGCAGGCGTCAATCATGTCTTGGCTATTCATTATGGTCTCCACAGTATCTTTTTAATCCCGTAATCGATGAGAGCGGTGGTCGTCACGGCAGCGCCGTTGGGATGTGNGCTAAGGGTGTCGATGTGTCGGTGGAGTAGGGGCTTTGACGTGGTCTTTTTGGGGGCGTCCAAGAGGGTGGAATCCCATCTTGGGTATGCACCATTGCCGTTTCGCGATAGGAAACCGCCGCAAGCATACAGGGAGGCCGATTACGTCATGGCCATCACACACTCACCCAAAGACATCAAAAAAATGAGAGAAGCGTGCCAATTGGCTGCGGAAACTCTGTGCATGGTGTCTGAGCATCTCCAGCCCGGAATCTCGACCAACGACATCAACACTTTGGTCCATGAATACACCTTGAAGCACAGTGNCATTCCCGCACCATTGAACTACCGTGGATTTCCCAAAAGCGTTTGTACCAGCGTCAATCATGTGGTTTGTCATGGAATCCCGGACGACACCATCTTGAAGGATGGAGACATCATCAACGTGGATGTGACCTCCATCTACCCAGAGAAGAATGGTTTCCATGGGGATACATCTGCAACGTTCTACATCGGCGAAGTGTCAGATGAGGCCAAGCATGTCGTGGAAGTGGCCCGACATTGTTTAGAGTTGGGTATCGAAGTCGTACGTCCTGGTGGCCACATTGGTGATATCGGCCATGTCATTCAGCAATATGCGGAAGCGAACGGATGCAGTGTCGTTCGAGACTACACCGGACATGGAATCGGTCGTACATTTCACACCGAACCCTCTGTTCCTCACGTGGGTCAGCCAGGCACAGGCCCTCGAATCCGAAGAGGCATGATGTTCACCATTGAACCCATGATCAACGTGGGAGGGTGGCAGGTCAAACACCTCTCGGATGGGTGGACTGTTGAAACCAAAGATGGCTCGCTGTCTGCGCAATTTGAACACACGCTTGTGGTGACACGAAACGGCTGTGAGGTACTCACTCGTCGCCCTCATGCATTAAAGAACAGCGAAGACAAACCTTGGGCTAAGCTCGGTCGCATGTCTTGTTGGACACCGAACAGCCGATAGGCTGAAGCCCGGATTGCTTATTCGGCTCGTTTCACGATCCGCATGGGTGCCGATGTGATCAGGCGGTTGGGGAGAATGGTCCGTGTACCATTCGCTTCATCAATCAGGACACTCAACCAGCCAATGCCGACAACGGTGCCTTGAATACCGGCCAATTCCACCTCATCACCGACCCGAAAGGGCGTTCTTGAAAAGAGGATTCCGCCTGCGATGACGCTCGATACAGGGCCTTGGAGACCCAATCCCACAGCAATGGCGCCAGCCAGGAGGATCGCAAGGAGTACCCGGATGTCGACACCAATCTGAGCCAAGGCGGCGATGACTGCCATTCCCATAATCAGAGGTTTGGTGAGTCGTACCAGCAACGCCCGAACCATGGGGTCGATGCGAGTTTGGGCCATCAGCGTACCGACCAGTCCTGCGAGCCAGCCGCCGACGAACCAGGAACCGCCTACAATGGCTGCGGCACTGAACACCGACCAAAGTATTTCAGTCATGTGTCGTTTCCTGTCGATTCTTCAACAGACTGTTGTGCTTCGATACGCTGGGTTTGGCGTTTTTTGATTTGGTCCAAACTATCTCGCGGGATGGCATCGATAAGACGCTCTGTATACGCCTCTTTTGGATTTTCGTATATGGATTCACTGGGACCAAACTCAACGAATTTCCCTTCGTTCATTACGGCCATCATGTCGCTCATGAACTTTACGACCGACAAGTCATGGCTGATAAAGATGTAGGTCAGTCCAAACTCGAGTTGTAGATCTTTGAGCAGATTCAGTACTTGTGCCTGTACCGACACATCAAGTGCCGAAACGGACTCATCACAGATGATGAGATCTGGCCTTACGGCAAGGGAGCGAGCGATACAGATTCGTTGTCGCTGTCCACCGGAGAACTCATGTGGGTATCGGTTCAAGTATTGCTTTCCGGGCAATCCAACTTTTGCAAGAAGGTCTAAAACCATGTCCCGTCGTTCATCGTAGCTCTCACCGATACCATGGACTTCCATGGGTTCCATGACGGTGGTTTCAATTGTCTTTCGGGGGTTGAGTGAACCATACGGGTCTTGGAAAATAATCTGGAAGCGTTTGCGGTATGACCGCAGTTCAGATTCGGCCATGGTTGTGATGTCAGTGCCATCGAAAATGACCTGGCCGTCGGTCGGATTAATGAGCCGCATAATGGCCCGGCCGGTTGTGGTTTTTCCACATCCAGACTCGCCCACGAATCCAAGCGTCTGTCCGCGATAGACGTCAAAAGAGACACCATCAACAGCTTTGACGTGGTCCACCACTCGTCCAAAAAGCCCTTGGCGAATCGGGAAGTGCATCTGCAAGTTCTTGACTTCCAGCAATGGCTTTTCGTCGGCGCCTGCGAATGTTGTGCCTTCTGGGTAGTCGCTCTCGTTTCCGCCGAATCCCAATTCTCCCAGGCGGCTTGCCGGGTACAGGTGGCGCTCACGCCCATCGTGAGAGAGGCTGTGCAAGCGTTCTTCGGAGATCACTTTTTCTTCGACGGAGTAGCTCCCATCATCGTGGTAGATGGTGTCCATGAAATCAGGGACCGTGGGCAGCCGTTTCATGGCGCTATCGAGCTTGGGTCGACAAGCCAACAACCCCTTGGTGTAGGGGTGCTTTCCGTTTGCATAGATGCTTTGAACGTCACCGTATTCAACCAGTTTACCCCGATACATCACCGCAACTTCATCAGCGATTTCCGCAATCACACCCAGATCATGGGTAATGAAAATCATGCTCATGCCGCGCTCGTCTCGCAGTTTCCGGAGAAGGTCGAGGATTTGAGCCTGAATGGTCACATCGAGGGCAGTGGTCGGTTCATCAGCAATCAACAGTTTCGGATTGCAGGAAAGAGCCATGGCAATCATGACACGTTGCTTTTGGCCACCCGACATTTCATGGGGATACATGTGGATGCGTTGTTCAGGGTCGGGGATGCCCACTTCTTTGAACAGATCGATTGTCCGTTGTTGTGCTTCTTCCTTTGTGACCTCTTGATGGAGGAGAATGGCCTCCATGACTTGATCGCCTGTGGTGTACACAGGGTTCAGGGATGTCATGGGTTCTTGGAAGATCATGGAAATTTCGGCACCGCGAATGGCGCGCATTTCCGCATCTCCAACATCGGTAAGATCCTTGCCTGCGAACAAGATTTTGGATCCTTCTTCCACCCGGGCAATGTGGTCGGGCAGCAGTCGCATCACAGTCAGGCTGGTCACTGACTTTCCGGAACCAGACTCGCCGACTATGCCCAGGGTCTGTCCTGGCTTGACTTCCACATTGAGGTCATCAACGGCTTTCACCACACCGATATCGGTGTGGAAGTAGGTGCGGAGGTTCTCCAGTTTTAAGAGAGGTTGGGTCATCGTATCTTCCTCACTTCCGCATCTTGGGATCGAGGGCGTCACGCAGACCTTCACCGACCAGGTTCAACAAAGAGACGGTCAAGAAGATGGCGAAGCCAGGAGCAATGATCAAATGCCATGCGCCCGATGAGTAGCCTTCCGATAATGTTTGTCCCCAGCTGGGGGCGCTCAAGTCGCCAAGTCCCAAGAAGGAGAGGGTACTTTCAAGCAAAATCGCGCCCGCTACACCAAATGTGGCGGCGACCAAAACAGGCCCCATTGCGTTTGGAAGGATGTGGTGAAAGATCACCTTCCATGTGGGAAATCCAAGCGCCACAGCGCTGGTGACAAAGTCTTGCCCACGAAGCCTGTAGAACTCTCCACGGACCAGTCGAGCGACACCGGTCCAGCGCACCAGTCCAATGACCAGCATGATGTGGAAGATGCTTGTTTTTTCCAGGAATGCGACCAGAACCAAAATGATGATCAATGAGGGGATACTCATCACGATTTCAATCAGACGTTGAATCACGATGTCGACTTTGCCAGAGAAGAATCCAGCCAGTGATCCCAAGATAATGCCGATGGTGACATAGATTCCTACAGCGATGACACCGATGGTCAGAGAAATCCGGGTTCCGTACAGCAACCGGACTGCCACATCTCTGGTGCTTTCATCCACGCCCAGCCAATGTTTTAAACTGGGTTTTTCCAGCGTCTTAAATCCTGTTTTCCGGAACATGTAGGGGACAGGAGGAAAGACTGCTTGAATGGGGTCTGTACTTGCTCCGGCTTCAATTTCCTGAAGCCGCGCTTCTCGCAGGTCTTCGTATTGGGTGTAGGGTTCGCCATACGGTGTGGCCAAAACGCCGATTAACAGGACCAAGAAACCAAGAACGAGGAAACGAGACTCTCGCTGGATCTTGGCTCGACGAGGCCGCTTGTCCAAGCCCAACTTTTGAATCTGCTTGAGTCGAAAGATGACCAAAGCCACGATGGGAAGAGCAAGCACCAGCAGTAGATTGAAGAAAACATCGACGGGGTTTTCGAAGTAATTTCGGTCAAACAGCGAGCTGAACCATGGATATTGCGCCCCGTCCCCTGCATTCCAGATGAAAGGCCGGCCGCTGGCAATCACGGGGGCAACGATGGCCAAGATGAACAATCCAGCCAGTCCCCAGAGGGACCAGTACGCCACCCGGTTCTTTTTGAACTGGATCCAAACGATGTCGCCGAAGGTTTGATCTTCGGGTTCGTTCACATCTGGAATAATGGGTTGGCTCATCGAATTACTCGAAGGTGATGCGCGGATCGACCAGCGCATAGGAAAGGTCGGAAATCAACATGCCGATCAAGGTCAGTGCTGAACTGATCAGCAACACAGCCATGACAGCGTTGTAGTCCCGCACGTTGATGCTCTCGAATAGGTAGGAGCCCATTCCTGGGATGCCGAATACGACTTCGATAACCACCGAGCCACCGATAAGGGTCGGCAACAAGGATGCGAGCAATGTAAGGATTGGGATCATCCCGTTTCGTGCAGCGTGTTTCAGAATGACCACACCTTCAGGAAGTCCTTTGGCTCGGGCTGTTCTTACGTAGTCAGACCGAATGACATCCAGAAGCCCTGTTCGGGCGTACCGAGAGAGGGCTGCCAGGGCTGCATAAGAACCACAGATGATGGGTAGGGTCACATGCCAGCCCACATCTTTGATGTACTCAAGGACGGTCATATGACGCGTGTCCAATGATTCAAAGCCGGATGTCGGGAACCACTGGTAGGGGGTTCCGCGGGTCAAAAGGTTCAGCATAAACACAGCCACGAAGAAGCTGGGCAGGCTGTACAGCATGAATAGAACTGTCGTCACGACCCGGTCAGCCAGCGTATTTTGCTTGATGCTGGACCAGATCCCCAAAGGCAAACTGATTGCGTAGATGAGCAATACGGACGAGAAGCTCAGGGTGATGGAGTACTTGAGCTTGCTGAAGACCTTTTTGAGAACAGGACGCTTGTCTACGTGCGATACACCAAAGTTGAGTCGAGCGAGGTTGCCCCAATACTTGGCAAAACGGGTATCGAAAAGGAAGATCCCCAGTTTGTCGGATGTTCCGTACGTCCAGTCTGAAGCATTTTCTGTGTCCCAGCCGCTCCATTGAGCAGTGACATTGTCGACTTTCTCTGCATCATCAAGCTTGGAGAAACTCCAACTCCGGATCTGGTTGTTGGCCTTAGCGATTCGCTTCACTTCCGCTCGGTCTTCGTCGGAAAGTTCCTTTTCGTAGATCTTCTTGTTTTGAATCTGACCGTTGAACGTGAGGCGCTGGGAGGCCAACGAGCGCAGATGTTGGCTGGCCTGATCATCTTGGATGATGGCCATCAATCCGGGTACCGCATACCGACCCCAGTTCTCGATTTCTTCCTGGGCTTCAATGCGGCGTGCTGGGGTGACGTCGCCCGATTCGTTGATGATCGCACGAAGCGTGTCTTCTACCTCTGCTCGGCCCAGATCGTATCGGGTGTTGAACAATACGGGTTTGTCCAGATTGAACTGTTCCTTGAAGATTCGGTAGCTTTCCCGTTGCTCACCCGTTGTCGAGGCATCCTGGGCGCCACCACCGTCACCCGTTTGTGCTTGGCCACCAGGCGTTCCAGGTGCAAAGTTCAGCACCACGAAGATCACCAGACTGATCGCCGCAAAGGTCGGGATCATCAGGAGGACACGTTTTAGGGTGTAAGTGAACAAGCGCGCAGTCTCCGGTTACCCGCCCAAATAGAATGGACGAGGGTTGATGTGCGGTCGTACAAGTTGGAACCAGACGTTGTTCAACTCTTGCTGCCAGAACACTTTGGTCTTGCGCGTGTAGAAGAACGTGTAGGGTTGCTCTTCATACAGAAGTTGGTGGAATGCATGCGCCAGTTTCTTTCGTTTGGCTTCATCGAACTCTGTTTCCAGGGCTTCGATGATTTTGTCTGCCTCAGCATTTCGGAACCCAACTCGGTTGCTGCCTTTCGGTAGGTCTGCTTGGGAACTGTGCCAAATTTGGCGGAAATCGACGGGAGGGCCGGAGACCCAGGCCAGGGTAACGGCATCGAATTCACGAGCGTCGACCTTCTTCAGCAAGTTGGCCCACTCCATGGGGGCGACATCCATCCGGACACCAATCTTGGCGAGGTCCTCTTTGAAGATGTTGCCCACAGTTTTGTACTCGTTGGATGAACCATAGACCACCAACTTGAATGAAAACTGGACCTTCTCACCATCGATGGTCTTGTCTCTGATTCCATCGCCATCCGTATCGCTCCAGCCAGCTTCTTCTAAAAGTGCTTTCGCTTTCTCCAGGTCAAATGCGTATGGGTCCAACGAACGGTCATAGTACGGCTGTACGGTGGGCATCGGCCCTGTGCAGCGTTCTCCCAGTCCGAGAAATACATCGTTGAGCAGGAGGTCTGCATTGAAAGCATGGCTCATTGCCTGACGGGCCCGCTTGTCCGAAAACTGAGGTTTGTCTGCATTCCATGCAACATAGAAGTAGTTGTAGGACCAGTACTCCCCAGCATTAAGCTTTCCATTCTTGAATGGAGAGTCCGCGTCGCCTTCCAGGACTTCAGCTCTGTACTGGCCTGGTTGAATGGCTGATAGATGCAACTCGCCGGTACGAAGTTTTCGTGGTGGCTGGTTTTGGTCTTTCAGGATGGAGTACACAATCCGTTCGGGTGCATTGCCACCCAGCGGGTATTTGGAGTTTCGTTCCAACTCAATCGCTACACCGGGTTCAAACCGGGTGAATGTATAAGGACCTGCGCCAATGCCATTCGGGTTGTACCAGTGGTCCTCAAATCGTTTTCCGATGACTTCTGGTTCGTATCGTTCACCCACTTCGTCGTAGGCATACAAAAACTCTGGCATTGGGTATAGGCCAAGCACCATGACTTTCTGCATGTACTTGGGCTTCTTGAAAGTGATGCGGAAGGTGAAGTCGTCAATGGCTTCAAAACTTTCCAGTTCATCAAAATAAGAACGAAGCGGCGCGGCACCTGCCACTTGGTCGTTCATCATCATTTCGACCATGAACTCCAGGTCTCGAGCGGTGACTTGGTGTGTACCCTTCAGCCAATCGAACTTTCCACCGGCCCAGTTCACGTTGGGTTTGTGCCAGTAGAAGTCCTTGCGAAGTTTGATGGTATGTGTGCGTTTGTCGTCGGAGATGTTCCAATGGTAGGCCAATACTGGACGGTACTTGGTCACGTCCTTCAAGTGATAGGCACCGACTGAAATGTTCACGTATGCCTGGATCTCAGAGACATCCGCCCCGTTTTCCGTGAGCCAGTTGAACCCCTTGGGGTCTGAACCAAACTTCAGGTTCAGCGTACCGCCTTGCTTTGCACCTGAAGGCAACCAATTGGTGTTGTCTCGCGAGAACTGGTTGTTCGGATCGGACAGTGCTGTTGTCACATAGTCTGGTTCCGCTGCACCCCAGATGCCCCCGCTTGGACCCGATGGTCCTGATTCAGAAGCAAAGTTTCCGTTCTCGAGCGCTTTCTCCAAAGTGTCCATGCGTTGCAGCATTTCTTTGAGATCGCGTTCCGCAGAATTGGTCTGCCAAACGTTAAGAAGTGTGAGCAAGAAAAAGCCCACGAGAATCGAAAATCCGATCAGGCTTCGTAAAAATCCCCGTTGCATCGTCCGTCCACTGTTGGGAGTAGATGAGGTATCCAAGTACAGAACGTCGCTTCGTATACCAGGCAACTCTTGTCGTCAATCGAGGTTTGTACTCACATAGTTGATGTCAACAGGATGAACAGATGGTAGATTGTTAAGAAGTTAAACGCAGGGGGTCCCGTGTCACTCAAAAAGACGAAGGTATTGTTCATCAAATACCATGAGGCAGCAGACCAACAACCGTTGTCAAAAAAGGCTGCTGAGAAGCTTGGTATCTTTCCAAGTTTGGCATTGGGTGGATTGGCTGCGTGGGTCAGACAAAATGGTTTTCCCGTTCAACTCATCGACCTGCATGTTGAAAATAAGTACCCCAAAGATGTAGTCGGTCGGGTACAAGATTTTGATCCCCAAATTGTTGCTTTGACCTCAAAAACGCTCGGATGGCCTGCAGTCATCGAGATTGCGCAGATGGTTCGAGAGACCTTGCCCAATGCGTTGATCGTCGTGGGTGGTCCGCACATGTCGATTTATGCGGAAGAAAGTTTGACCTGGGAATGCTTTGATATTGCCGTCGTTGGCGATGGTGAAGATGTGTTCTTGGAACTTTGTGAGCACATGGAACAAGGTGGCGGAGGATGGGATGAAATCCCGGGCATCGTGTACCGGGACAAGTCCGGCGAAATTCTCAAGACGGAAAGCCGAAAGCTGACCAAGGATATCGACAAATATCCGATGACGGCTTGGGACCTCATGCCGGTCACCGACTACCACTGCCTGACACTACTCAAACCATTCGCGACGATGGTCACCACCCGTGGATGCCCATGGAAGTGTGGGTACTGTTCGCAGGTGTATTCGGAAAAACTCCGATTCAGAAGCATCAAGCACGTTGTGGATGAGATGGAGTTTTTGGAACGCCAGTACGGGGTCAAAGAAATTGTTTTCTTTGATGAGACCTTCACCATCGGTAAGCGCCGCATGCGGAACTTCTCGGAAGAGGTTCAACGCCGTGGTTTGAGTGTGAAGTTCAACATTCGCGCCCGGGTCGATACCATTGACCGTGAAGTGGTTCGCGCCCTGAAGAAAGCTGGATTGCGATCCATCCACATGGGTGTAGAGGCGGGGACTGACCGCGTATTGAAGATCATGAACAAGCAGATCACGCGAGAGCAGACGGAACGAGCCTTCCGTATTTGTCGCGAAGAGGGTGTGGATACCCGCGGTTACTTCATGATTGGCTACTACGATGCCACCCATGATGACGTGGAAGACACCATCAAGTTTGCTGCGGGACTCGGTCTTGATTGGGCGAGTTTCTCGGTGGCTACCGCACTTCCCGCGACGGACTTGTACCGGATTGCGAATGAGCGTGGATATGTCGACGGAGATTTCTGGCGTCAGTACACCATTGATGGTGGTGGAGATATTCCACAACTCGAAACCGAAACCTTTACGGCCGAACAACTGCGTGCGTACAGAACCAAGGCGTACATGAAGTTCTATCTTCGACCCGACTTGATTCGCCGGAAGCTTAGCAAGTCAGAAGGACGCGAAGAGTTGATGGAGATGATGGGGGGAGCCACCGTGCTTTCTGAAATCGTCAAGAGTACGCTGTTCAAGAAGATTCCAAGTGTTGGAATCGGAAAATGGGCGACCGTTTAGAACGACCTATTTGCGCCCACTGACCACCCGAATGGTTCCCGTCAGGTCTTTGTGGGTTTCGATGGTATGTAAGCCTGCTTCTTCCATCATCGCAGATACGACGTCTTCTTGTCCGTCACCAATCTCTACAAGAACCGCTGTGGTTGCCCTCGATGCTGCACTGGGAATGAGCGCTCGATAAATGTCGAAACCGTCGTCGCCCCCATCCAATGCGGTGCGAGGCTCGTGGGTGGCGATTTCTGGTGCAAGTCCGTCGATCTCGCCGGATGGGATGTATGGCGGGTTGGACACCACAATGTCGATGGTTCGATCCGCAGGAATGGCTTCTAAGAGTGAACCTTTCAAGACGGCGACCCGGTCGCTCAACTCTAAATTATGAACATTTTCTCGGGTGCATTGGAGTGCTGCATCGCTAATGTCGGTCGAAAATAAGCGAACTTCGGGCCTTTCAGAGGCGATGGCCAGTCCAATGGCGCCGGTACCGCTACCGATATCGGCAACAAAACATCGTTCGTTTTCTGGAACGAGTGTCAGTGCGGCTGTGACCAAGGTCTCCGAATCAGGTCTGGGGACCAGCACATCTTTGTGGCTTGCGAGGTCTAAGCTCCAAAAGCCCTTGCTTCCCAATATCCACGCAATGGGTTCGCGATTGCCTCTTCGTTTGACCATTTCACGCATGGGTGCGAGTTCACTTTCGTTTAGAGGTCTGTCGAATTGTAGATACAGACCCACCCGATCTAAATCGAGGTGTTGGCATAGAATTAGTTCTGCATCAAGGCGCGGGCTAGGGATGTCTTTGGAGCGAAAAAATGCTTCGGTCTTTTTTAGAATGTCCACAACTGTGTTCATTGCGTTTCCGTCGTTGCCTGTTCAACCGGTGCCGTGATTTCAAGCCATCCTTGAACATTTTGGGCGATTCTATGGCCCGTTCCCACACAGTCTTTCACGCCAATACCATCCAGATGGTTTCCTGCGAAAAATAGCCCTGGAAATTTGGCTTCTGCAGCATTCACTGTGGCTGTTCTTGTTGTATGACCGAGGGTGTACTGTGGGATTCCCGCTGCATGGCGGTACACGCGTACAAGGATGGGGTCTGCTCGCTGTGTTCCCAAAAACTTTTCTTGTGCGGCAAAAACCAGTTCCAGCAATTGCTCGTGCGGGAGAGATGCTGCTTTGGGGTTGACTGACCCACCAACCATCGTACGAAGGATGATTTCACCTTCGGGGCATTGCTGAGGAAATGCACACGAGGTGAACAGTGTGCCGAGGACGCCCACGTCCTCGCCTCGTGCCACAAGGACACCAAATCCATTGGGAGCTTGATCAAAACTGCCTGCAGCCCAGACGCTCACCACGACGGTGACGGGTGCATATTCAATGTTGTCGAGTGCTTCGGCCACAGAGGCATCAAGTCCGCGCATCAACTTGGCTTGCGCGGGTGCGGGGCAGGCCAACACGACTGCATCTGCGAGATGTTCTCCAGATTTAGTATGTACGACCCAGCCCTCTTTTGTTTGGGTGAGTCCTTCTACGGGCATGTCACATTGCAAGCCTTCTCCAAGGTATTGGGCAAGCGTGTCGGTAAGTTGACCCGCACCCGCTTGGAGTGTTTGGAGGTGGCCACTGGGCGCGCCCCCTCTTTTCTTGGCAAACATGGCCCGAAACAGACTTCCGTAATCTCTCTCCATCGCTGCCATTTTCGGAAAAGCTGCTTTGAGAGAGAGGCTTTCTGGTCGAGCAGCGTGAATCCCAGCCACCATGGGACCCACAAAACGGTCTACGAACCATTTGCCGAGTCGTCGTGAAACAAACTGTGCGACCGTCTCGTCGGTTTCCTTACGGCCACGAAAAATAAATGGCTCCAGCAAAATACGTAATTTTGCCCACCATGGAATCAGGCTTGTTGTAAGCATTTCTTTCGGACTCAGAGGCGCGGGCTGCATTCTCCCATCGGCGTAGATCCAGCGTATTTCAGCACGCTCGCTGACGGGGATGATCTGATCGCTGAGGTTCAGTTTCTCGAGGAGTTTGGTCATCGCAGGTTCGGAGTCAAGCCATCCGTTTGCAGCGCGGTCGAGGATGCGTCCATCGATCCGGTCTGTACGGACATTGCCCCCATGTGAATCAGAAGATTCAAATACGAGCGTGTCCACGTTGTCGAGGAATGCTGCAGTAGCGAGACCAGAAATACCAGCCCCAACGATGATCACGCGTGCCACGTGTCAACTCCAGGACCAAGACCGTACAGCATCGATGGCGGCACCCACACCTTCGGGTGGAATATCTGGGGTCAGACCATGTCCCAGGTTGAAAATATGGCCTCGTGGGCCTGCCTTTTCGATCACTCGATGTACGCGACGTCGAATTTCTTCATGAGGTGCGTGTAGCGACTGAGGATCCAAGTTGCCTTGTACAGGTACGTCACCCAAGATTTCCCGAGCGCGATCGATGTCTACGCGCCAGTCCAGAGCATATGCATCGGCCTCGATTTCACGGAGCCAGGGCAAGAAACAGGCGGAATCCTTTGTAAAGAACAGTCGTGGCGCCCCGCTTACGCGGGCCAGAGCTCTTCTGGATGCGGGCAATGCCCACCTGCGGAAATCGTCTGGAGTGAGTGCGCCTGCCCAGGTATCAAATAACTGAACAGCGGCGGCACCAGCATCGACTTGTGCTTGTAGGTGGTCTCCTACGGCATCTGCGAGTCGGTCCAGCAATGCGCCAAACAAGGCGGGTTCCGACATCATAAGTTTTTTCACTTGTGGCCAGTTGCGCGAACCTTGGCCTTCAATCAAGTAGCAAGCCATGGTGAATGGGGCTCCAGCAAAACCAAGAATTGGTACGTCAGCCTGCTCGATGCACATCCGAATTGTTTCCATCGTGGCTGGCAAGTCACGGACAGGATCAAATTCCTTGAGGGCAGCTACATCCGTTGCTGTTCGCACAGGGTTTCGGATTACGGGTCCGGTTCCTGGCACATATTCCAGCTGACTTCCCATGCTTTCAAGGGGCAACAGGATGTCTGAGAATACGATCCCTGCATCGAGTGGGTATCGGCGAAGTGGCTGTAAAGTCACTTCGGTGGCCAACTCTGGGTTGTGGCACATCGTCAAAAAGGTATGGCCTTTTCGTACAGCGCGGTATTCAGGAAGGTATCGACCCGCCTGACGCATAAACCAAACAGGAGGCCGCTCGACGGATTCACCATCGAAGGCTCGGAGAATTAATGGGCGTTTATTCGACATGCTGCACGCCATAACTCGGATGGTGTGTGGTAGGAACATAGTGTGGATTCTGAGTCACCAACATCTGTCTCAAAGATCAATGCTCTTGTCTTGATGCCGCTTGTGCTTGCTGTGGTTTTGCGCGTGGTTGGAGAACTGTTTCCATCGGATGAGGTTTGGGGTCATATGGGTCACTCGATCGGCCTAAGTGCATGGCCTTGGCTGTGTCTATTCGCTCCTTTCTGGGCGCTTTTGGCTCGCTATCGCACCGGTTACTGGACCAAGCCAATGTTTTTGGCGATAGCTGTGGCGCCCCTTGCAGGGATTCCACCGATGCCGGATTCTGGAGAAGGGCGGCCTGTGTTGGTGGCGAATGTCAACGCCTACATGTCTGGACGCACCGATTTGCAGCAGGCATTGAGTGATCTTCAGGCCGATGTGGTCATACAGGTGGAGGCTCGGGTCAAAGAGATTCCAGGAATGGTGTCCTTGGCACACAATTTTGATGCGCAGGTGTCTCGCCCGAGTCATTACACGGCAGCTTTTTGTGTAGAGAATGCGCCCTGTACTTCATCGATTACCGAGGAGTTCGGATACGGCTCAATGGTGATGCCAATGGCGTTGGTTCGCATTTCCGATGAGGTGTGCGTCATGGGAGTGCATGGCCCGCCACCTGTTCCCTTCAACATAGAAGGCTTGCTTCCCTATATGCGCAAGATCGCTCAGAGCATTGAGGCGGGTCGATTGCGAGAGGATTGGGGTGTGTGCCGAAAGGGCGACCCGGTGATTGTTGCGGGGGACATGAATGCCGTTCCTGGAAGTTGGGCCATTCGAGAATTTGATGGCACAGGGCTACGGAACATGACGGCATGGCAAGGTGTTTGGGCGACCTCTTGGCCTTCAGGTGGAGACTGGATCAATCTTCCACTGATGCAGCTCGACCATGTTTGGGCCGGGGACATTGATGTGGGAGACGTCCGCACCGTTCGTCTTCCTGGTTCCGATCACCAAGGCTTATTTTTCCGCATCAAATCTGAGCGTTGAGCAGAGCCAGTAAAAGTTCGGCTTGGACTCGGGCGTCGTAATCCGCTCGATGTTTTTGAGACTTGTCTTCTTCAGGGAGTCCCAAACGCTCAAACAGTACTTCTTTTCCTGTGTCGAGCCAATGCAAATTGAGGACACCTGCGGAGAATGCTTTGGTGTCCAGACCTTTGTATCCAAAGGGGTTCGGCATGTTTTGTTCGGCGTACATATATGCGATGTGTGACCAGTCGAAAGGAGCATTGTGACCCACAAAAACAGGCTCTGTACCCTCTTTAGTTTGGGTTTTGACCCAATCGGCCAGAGCTTCGGCGGCATCTTTTCGGCTTAAACCATTTTCACGCAACTGCTCTTGATCGAGCCCATGGATAGCGGCGGCTCTGGAATCAAATCGAGGCGCGCATGGTTTGAGTTCCATGTAGAAGCTATCGCCGATGCTTCGGGAGCCATTTTGTTCATCAATCACCACCGTCGCGCCGAGAGACACCATGTCGTATAGGCCGGGAACCGGACCATTTGCTTCGATATCAATGCAGAACCAGGTAGCGCGGGGAATGGACATCTTGTCTCCAGGACTTGGCGGGTGGGTTCCGGTCATGTATTCCTGAAAGAGACGGAGGCAAGTGTCAGCGTGAGATTCCTTTTGACTGTATTTGCGTTGCTTGGGGGCACGGCTGCTGGCATGGTCGCGGTCTTGGGGTTGATGGGGGCTGGACTGCTTCGAAATGGCCCAGCCTGGTTGGTCGCATTGGCCGCATTTGCGCTTGTATCTCTTCCAGCACGGGCTTTGTCCCAACCAGTCAGAAAGGATGTGCCTCGGACGACGCTCAGTTCAAGTACAGCCCTACTTTTGTGGTCCCTTGGCGTGTTGATTGCTTTTCCACTGTATTTTCCAGGAGAGCGAGAACAGTCATTGTCTCTTGGTTTTGCAGCCGTGGAACCATGGAGTCAGGGCCACTTGAAGGTTGAATGGGCCAAGAGCATAGATGAGTGGTTGCCCGCTGTGGAGGGGACACGAGAAGTGCCAGCCGAAGCCGCCCGTGAAACGTTGCCAAAACCACCACCTGTCGAGGTCAAGAAGAGGGACGTGAAGCCTCGCGCAGTCGCACCTCCCATCGAACAGCCACAAACAGATCATGTGGTTCTGCCAACGGAAGGTCGGCGTGGTTCCTTGCGGATTCCAGTTACGGTCGAAGGGCCGCGAAAAGAATTGGAAGTCAACATGATTTTCGATACGGGCGCAACACTGACCACGCTGAATCGGGCCACACTGAGGAAGATAGGTGTGCGTGTTCCTGATGATGCTCCCCGTATGCAAGTACACACGGCTGCAGGGCCGCAAGAGACGGTCGCTGTATTGGTTGACCGCATGTGGGTCGGAGGCTTGGAGGTCAAAGGGGTCAGTGTTTCAGTTTGTGATGCTTGCGCGAACGATGGGGCTGTAGGGCTGCTTGGCCTAAACGTAAGCGAACGTTTCTTGGTCACCGTAGACGGAGCTCGGGAAGAGTTGACTTTGGCGCCTCGCAAAGGTGCATCGAATCGAGGTTCGGATGTACTTCCATGGGTAGATTTGGATGCAGAAGCCACCCGATGGCCCGATGGTCGAACCGAGGTCATGCTGGAAGCAGAAAACAAATCGACGCGCTGGATAGAGCGGCTGACGGTTGCCATTCAATGTGACCAAACCCGGTATGCCGACCTACGAGACATCGGGCCTGGCCAGATAGGTCAGGTGCAAGTCAGTGTTTCCGCTGGAACGAACTGTGAGAGTTTTCAGGTCAGCATCGACTCGGCTGAATGGTAGTTCTGCAGTTCAAGATGCGCCCTCCCGGCGACTGAGATGCCGGGAGGAATATTCCTGGAACTTAGTCGTTGGCGTTTTCGGGTGCTTGCCAGTTTTCGTTGAGTGCTTCTACAGCGACCCAAAGCATCAAGTAAACCAAAGCGGCCTTGTCTGGTTCAAGATCGATTTCTCCATCGGTCTTTTCGTCCCGTTCAAATAAAGCCCACAGGATTTCGTCGAGTAGGTGAGGCTGAGCCCGCCACTCAATGCCATTGGCTCTTTCGGGGAACTTGTCGTCTGCAGGGAAAAGTTCAGAAGCGACACCCTGAACTTTGGCGGAAGCAGCGTCGAGGGCTGCACCATTCACTTTGCCCATCCGACCACCAATTTGATCGAAAATTCGGAGGCTGACCGAAAGCATGTATAGGCCCACTTGGCTTGCTACCGGTCCCATGTGCGCAACGTTTTGCTCAAAAAATCTTGATAGGCGCCGTTGATGTTTGATGAGACGGGTTGCGATGGGCTGAAATGCCTCGCCTTCATCGGAACAGGCTTCTGCCAAGGCATGGACTTTATCGCGATTAACTGCAGGATTGGTCATTGTTTCTCCTCTGAATGTCGGTCCTACCCGATCTGCAGGTTAGGCTCAACCAATCCACTGAAAGTGGTCATTGCGTGTTGCATGTCTGCTGTTGTTGGATACTGCAGATTGAAACCTGTCATATGTAGGAGGTCGCTTTGACCCGCCGATTTATTTTTGCAGCCCTTCCCGCTCTTCTTCTTCTTAGCGGTTGTCCAGAGCCAGAAGCTCCAAGTCAACCTGGCGCACCGAATGGGGCACCTGCAGCGAATATCCCTGCGGGTACTCCCCCAGATGGTGTTCCCGCGGCTCCAAACGCTGCCGGTGACGCACCTCCAGTTCCAGAAGGTACCGCTCCTGGCGCCCAAGACAACCAGGGTACACCTGGTGAAGCGGCCCCTGACGGTAGCGATCCAGTACCTGAAGGTGAAGCACCACCACTGGGTGAAGGTGTAACGCCTCCAACTGTGGAAGAAGGTGACAAGCCCGGAACTCTGGCTCCAGGCGAAGAAAACATTCCTTGTGGTGATGGCGAGTGTGATGATGCTGAGAAGCAAAATCCAAACCTATGCCCTCGTGACTGTGCCGATGCACCTCCTCCAGGCGGTGACTGGTGTGGTGACGGCATCTGCGATGCTCTTGAAGAGAGCAATGGTAGCTGTGCCAAGGACTGCAACAAGTAAGACTGATTCATGAATTCCGCTCTCCTTCGAGAACTTGTTCGTTGGTGGGCGGAGATCAATGTGAGTCAATTTGAGGGGGCCATGCGGCCCCCTTCTTTATTGGTTGATGACACCGAAGTACGGCTTGGCTGTTGGGAGAGTCGAACGCGGA
>PALY01000109.1 GCA_002707085.1 Deltaproteobacteria bacterium | reverse complement strand
GTCGTGGATTCCCCGAACTTCTACGGATTGATGTAGACCTGACCCTCAGGCTCAATAGAACAACATCATTACGATGACAGCCACAAGGTTGTTCACACAGTGAAGAAGAATGGGCGCGGTCAAGCCACCGGTCCGCTCCCGAAGCCAACCTACGCCAATACCAATCACAAAGGTTGGAAGCACTGCCCAGGCATCTGTCCCGTGCATCCCTCCGAAAACGATGGACGCCATTACAATTCCTGGCCACATACCCCACCGCTGTACCAAAGCGGGCTGTATGAAACCCCGAAACAACACCTCTTCGAAAAAGGGCGCACCCAGCACAATAAATAGAAATGCAGCGATCCCAATGGGCGTCCCTGAAGAGTTCACAAAGGCCTGCATCATCACCTGTGGTTCTGGTGGTATCGACCACATCTCCATCACCCAGGAAACAAGTTGACCAAATCCAAGAATCGGCAGCATCCACACAAGTGTCAGTCCAATTTCATGCTTGGATAAAGCCGTGAAACGTAGCCCGCTCCATCCTATTTTCGACCAGATATACACGAGGGCGGCAAGCCCTCCAACGGCACTGCTGATGATGGCCGTGAGTAGGCCCATTGGTTCCAAGAAAAATACATCCATGTCCTCCAACAGAGGCTCATACGTTGCTTTGTCCATCACCAACAAAACGACCACCATTCCAGCGATGGCGACGGTCGATGCCACGATGGAAAGGAAAAATGCCAGACCAGCATGTTTTAGCGCGATCTTTTTCTCTTCCATCTTCATTGCTCCTTCACGATAAATACGCGACCGCCTGAAGCGCCTTGTCGAAACTTCGCCACACCAACCGCCACGGTTCCCTGGTCTGAGTCGATACTCACCCGACTGTTTTCAGCCGCTTGGTCAATCAGCCATGTTGCGCCCCCCTGTATGGAGACCATGCGCAAACGGGGTGGCACGATGTGGCGATTGTAACGCCCAGCGCCGATACCACCGGCAATGGTCAATCCCAGGTGGTCACCCTTCATTCCAATGACTTCAGTTCCATCACTGCAGGCCACCCTGCCTGCAGCTTGTTCCTTAGACAAACTGGGATCTCCCCAACACGCTACATCTCCATTCCACGACAAATCACCTCCCGGACTCACCGTGTCCAGGACCGGCCCGTCGTCGACCAAGATGGAACATGCTGATCCTTCGCAGCGACTCCACAAAACTCCCGCCACTGCGCAGTCAATCGATTCACCGGGTCCATAAACCGACACAATCTCTCCATCTGGACAGACATCAATACCGGATGCAGATTTGGCCGTCGCAATGACCTCGCCGTCAGGAACGGTGACGACATCACCATCTGACATCCATGCCCAAAAAAAATCTCCATTGTGACCAACAACCCTGGCCTCACCCATCTCCAATGGAGTCAACGCTTCTGCCTTCCATTCGCCAAATTGAAGAGGCTCTGTGACCAAGACATGCTCCCCAAACAGCGCGAGTGAACGCCCAAACCCAGTGGATCCCTTCAAAATTTCGGCAGAAACCTCATCTCCCAGCACCATTTCGCCAGGTGTGACATCACCACAACCCACAAGCGCAAGGAAAACCAGATTCATTTGGTCAGTGTCATTCGGCGATAAAATCCATGTACATCCCGCACCACATTGGAAAAGCCCACACCGCGAACCTTGACTTCCAATTCTGCCCATTCCGCATCGTCCATACCAAAGCGTTTCCACCCATTGATGACAACACTATCGGGTGGCCATCCCCGCTTTCTTTCCACCCAACCCGTTGGCACATCCGAACGTCCGCTTTCGGCTTCATAAATCAGAAATCTACCCCCTGGTTTGAGAACACGGTGGACTTCGCTCAATACTCGAGTCGTATCTTCCCAATGGTGGGCCGATTGAACGGCGGCGGCGACGTCAAAGGTACCTTCGGGAAACTTGATGTCCATCGCATCCATCTTACGAATCGTTACGTTGAGCCGTGGACCTTTATTTCGTCGGGCATAGGTGACCATCTGTTCGCTTGTGTCGAGCCCAATGGCATCCACATGTGGCTTGCCCCCGCCTACATGTACACACAGCCACCCTGGACCACAGCCGACATCCAAGAACACACCATCATCGAGCCCAATGGCTTGTGCAATTTGTGCGTAGGCTGGCTGGTAATAGCGGGCAGGCCCCAATTGATACATCAGGTCTGATATGCGCCGGAACAAGGGGTTTGAATGAGACATCGCATTCCATACTGTGGCCAGACGAATGATTCGTCAATGGCCGGCGATCAACACAGCTGCAGACTCAAGGAATGGACCCAAAGCACACGCTTCGACGACCCCCCCGATCTCTGCCTTTTCGTAGACACTTTTAAGGTCGGTCGGAAGGCTATCTCCATCCCAAACAATCACTGCATCTGCATGATCAACATCGGTTTGAGCTTGACCCAAATCCCTTCGGACATTGCCTGGTACCTGGGTCAAAACCAATCGCGAGTCTGACACCCTGTCACGGAGCATTCGGTGATGCTTCGTGTCACGGCCAACAATCACGATACGCAAACGCCCATTGACCAGTGTTGCATCGATAAACTTGCGTACAGCGCGCTCCATATCGACACCACCACACACTTCACAGCGTTTGGCCGGCACAGGGATGACCGTACGACGAGATGGGGCATCACAGTCTCTGCACACTGCAACGAATTTCTCCATGAACTCACTGTACATCTCGGTATTTTCTGCCAATTCGGGTGTGCCGATCAGTCGTTCAAGCCAGTTATCCACGGCAAACAGCGCTGCTCTTTCTGGGGCAGTCTCCAAACCCCAACCGACCAAAACTTCCGTCATCGTCGGACTCTTTGACACGGGTATCGCCTGCAATGCTTCCAATCGGCTCTCTGCTTCCGTCACCGCACGTTCCGCGCTCACACGCTCCTTTTTGGCGCTGGCCAAGGATGCCTCCAAAGAGGTGATGCGTTCCTGTAAGGCCGCAATCAGATCAGCTTGGTTGTTCTGTACAACCTTGGATGGCGCTGGCCGCTTTTTAGGCGAAGGTTTTTTCTTGGAAACGGGCTTCTTTTGGGTCTGAATCTTTGACTTTCCCATGGGTTTTACACCCATGCTCTCCATCAGGTCGTCGAATTTCGTTGCCATCGTCGCTCTCCCCACATCTCACCGATCGCATGCAGCAACCGTTGAACATCCAAACCTTCAGGAGGAATATGCAAAAACCCGACCTTTCTATCGATTTCTTGCACAGCCTGATACAGCCAGGCATTGCAAACATATCGGCCTGCATCATCACCGACCACAGCATCTAAATGAAGGGCCAATTGGTCTACGTCTATGGTGGCGTGAACCTGTGCAGGTGCGTCTTGCAAAGACTCGAAAGTCACGAGACCATCCACATCTGCCTCGACTGTTTCCAGAGGGCGCACTCCCGTTCTTTCGACGGTGACGACATCCCGAGAGACTGCAACCCCCACACCAATCACAACGTCTACGTCCAATTCCTTCACCCAGTCGATACAGCAACGAACTGAGCGTCGATAGCTGACAGGCATTTCCCTTCCGATGATGTGAACACCTTGGGTCTTCTCACCATCAATCGAACGTGCCAATCGCGCGGAAGGGTTATCCCTCACCTCGCCAAACGGACCGAAGCCCGCAACGAGGAGTCTCATCAAGAGGTTCCTGCGACCCGAACGAGCAATTCCTGGGAATGGATCATCGGGTAGGCACGAACCGTCATGACAATTCCTGCACGTCCTGCCCGAACCTCGTCCATTCGTTCACCACCCATCGGTGACTGAATGTAGCCCAACAGATGGCCTGGCTTGACTTCATCTCCAACACGAACTTCCGCCACGAAAAAACCACCACAGGAAGCGCGATGGGTTTCAACTTGAGCGTGGGTCACATCTGCCAATGTTCCCGTGCCGCCCATATCCATGGCTCGACAAATACCCATATGACCCAAGAGATTGGATAAACCATTCGCCATGGTCGTTGCATGACGGTTGTCGAGCGTAATTCCGCGGCCTCCAACCACATGAAGCGCCCTTCGACCCACGGCACGCCAAGCACCAACCAACCCTGTTGGTTCCAAACGTATACCTGGCCTACGCCAAACAACCGGGAGCTTCAAGGCGCGTGCGAGTTCAAGTTCTTCGCCGCCCATGGGCGCTCTGACCTGTGGCAACTCCCGCACATGAGGGGCGCCGGAATGCACATCAACGCAAACATCCGTATCTGTGGCTTGAAACAACGCATGGGCTATCCGTTGCACGACGGAACCATCCGCATCTCCGGGAAAGGCATGATTGATGTCCTGGTCATCAAATGGCCATCGCTTCTGCGCCTGGTCGGCACCAAAGGTGTTCACCAAAGGAAATAGATGAACCGTACCCTTCGGTCGTTGCACCCGAAGCATCTTGTTCAGCAGATTGACCGAGTGAATACCGTTCAGTTCATTCCCATGTAGTCCCGCCACAACAGAAATCGATGGACTTCCCGACCCATAGGTCAATCGATGAAGTTCATATCGACCCCTGTATGGGGCATCGATCGAGAAAATGACCGTCATCGCTGCAACCTCATACTTTGACCACTCGAGCCACCATCGTTCCTGGATACACAACGGGGTGTTCACGAACGGCCATGACCCGCCCAGCACTAGGGCTCAGAATGGTTTCCAAAACATGTCCGGTTTCGGGGTCAATCACAGTACCCAAAACAGATGCTTCATCAACCTCACTCCAAACCTCAAATTCAGGCAAAAACAAGCCTGAAGTCTCTGCCCGAACACGAAAAACTTGTGCATCATCTACCCGCACAGGGCGATTCATCGCCGCCCAATGAAAGGGCAGATCCGTTTCTGAAAGTATGCCCAACTGCGTCAACAAATGCAGCACACCCTCTTGAAGTTCCTGACCCACGCCGGCAGACAGACGATTCCCCGTTCCGCCTTCTAAAACAATGGTGCCGGGAAATTGGTGAGCAAATGTGCTGGTGGCAGCCGGACCAGGCTTCCGAGACCAAACAACAGAGACATTGGCACCCAATGCCAAATCCGCTGCCGCATTGTCTCTCTCACGCACCTGGGCATGAATCACTTCCGAAAATGCAGCCCGGGCGCCTCTCAATTCGATGACTTGTGTGGCACCGCGGATGTCCGAACACAATGCATGTGCAACCCGATCCGGCTGATGCCCTGTCTCTTTTCCGGGAAACAAACGATTCAAATCCACATCAAAAAATGGCCACTGCCGGGAACCCACGTGGGCGCCCAAGGGGTTTGCGCACGGGTAAATATCAACCAATCCGGTCAGTCTGTCTTCAAGTTGCTCCAGGATTCTGGCCACCTGATGTGCGACCCGGGTGCCTTCAGGAGCGTCGCCTCGTATACCGGCCACAATGCATACCCGAGGTACACCAGGGCCTCCGCAGCCGTATCGCCGACGAATGATGGCGAGTTCATCCCCTGAGGGTAGCTCTACCTGGATAACGGCTGTCATTTCTGCCACGTGAGAATCCTACATCAGGATGACTACGACAGCTATCGCGCGTACAGCCAAGCTTGTCCAGTAGCCGTTGCTTCATGCACAACACCCAGCCAAATTCGCATGAAGCGGTCCACACCAGCGGGATCCCGGGGTGCATCTTGTGCAGCAAGGTCAGCCAGGCCAATCCATACCGCCTTTTCGCGCGACCACGCGGCGCGATCAACATCATCCGTAGTCAGCGCCTGAAATTTCTTTACGCTATTCCGGGTCCAATGCATGAAATCGTGCAGAAGTGTGTGTGCCACACGGGCCGGTTCCTCACCACCAACAAGTGCGGAATCAAAGGTGGAAAGTAGTTCTTCCATTTTCGCGTCGGCAACCGCTCGCCAACGGCCAACAACGATTGCAGATGGAATGGATGTGCTGCCTGCTTCTTCAACAACAGAGTTCAAATCATTAGGTGAAGAAGCAGGGTGATCCTGAGAATCAGCAACAAGGAGTTTCAACGATGAGCGCAGCGGGGCGGGCATGACAGTTCCAGCAAACAGCAGGGAGGATGGGCGAAGGGAGCGCAGCGGAGGATCGAGCAGCACCTAGATTGTCTGTCAGATGAATTTGACGTGTCAAGACATAAATTGCAACTTTCCGTGAGTTCTTCCGAAGAACGCGATAAAAACAACACGTGCTTCTCTCAATAATCATCCCTGCTTGGCAGGAAGAGCAACGAATTCCCATCATGGTCGATGGAGTCAATCGCTTGAAGGAAGCCCTGCCGTACCCATTTGAGGTCATCGTTGTCGACGATGGAAGTACGGATGGCACGGCGAGACTGGCCAAGGTGGCAGGCTACAAAGTTATCCGTCAACAACACAGAGGAAAAGGTGCGGCAGTCCGTACAGGCATGATGGCCGCGTCGGGCATGTACCGCATGATTGCCGATGCCGACTGGTCGATGACACCCGAACACACCCTGATGATGCTACCTCCCGCAATCAGCGGCTTTGACATCGCGATCTCCACCCGGGAACACCCTGATTCACTCAGAAAAGGCGAACCTTTGTGGCGACACCTCGTGGGCCGAACGTACAATCATTTGGTGCAACACGTAGTTCTACCTGGCTTCCAAGACACTCAATGCGGTTTCAAAGTATTCCGAGCCGAAGCCGCTCGAGCAATCTTCTCGAGAACCCGTGAAGACGGCTGGGCATTTGATGTTGAAGTATTGGCGTTGGCACGCGCCCTGGGTCTGCGAATCAAAGAAGTACCCATCGACTGGACCCACGATCCTGATTCTCGTGTACGTGCGGTCCGGGATGCGCCAGGCATGGTGGCAGCATTGTTTCGTATCCGTACCCGTTTGGCCGTCAGTCCATACCGAAGCCAAACATCTTCTGCAGATTCCCGAGTACAGGTGTTTCGACGTTTATGAAACTGACGTACCGGTGTAGCCCTTCCATTCTCCTGCTCCTTGGGCTGGCACAGGCCTGCGTAAAGATTTCACCACCCGATATGGATGAACCCGACACATCTACACCTACTCCCGCAGACACGGCAGCAGATGCCGACACGGACACAGATGCGGACACGGACGCAGATGCCGACGCGGATACAGACACAGACACAGACACAGGGCCGCCAGACCCCATCGAAATTGAATGTTCCGAAACTCCCGGTAGCGCATCCGCATCGGGGATGATCGAAGGTTCCCCAGCCCGACAGACTTCAGCAGCTTGGTACGCGAACGACGAACACCAAGCGTGGGTGGTGCTATCTCCTGCTGCAAATGCGTGTGAGCAGATCACCGCTTTCCTTCGCAACGATCATGACAGTCGCGCGGTCAGTATTTGGTTGACCGATTGGGACCCGGGTGACACCGGTGTCGTGAACGTCGTGCAAGAGCCATCACTCACACTGGGTGATTCCACCCCCGAGGTGGTCGTGAATGGCTGGGAACCGCTACTCAACATCTCGGTCCAAATGGACCATGGCAGCCTACAGGTACGGCACGCCGAGCGAGAGGGCGAATTGCAAGTCACAGGACTGGACTCATGGAGTGAATTTGGCGACACCATGTTTGGAAACTTTACGGCCTGCTGGTGTCCTGCAGTAGAAAACTTCAACTGGCCCTTGGTGGAAGACTCTTCCCCACCGCCGCCGCCACCAGTCAGCGACTAAACCAAATACCCACCGCTCCGATCTCAGCCCCATCAACTTGTGTGCCGTGGGCCCCAATCGCAATGTCGTCGAGCGCATCGCCATCCAAATCATGTGCAATGGAAAGCCCTGCACCCATCAGATCTCCAGGCCCGTTGCCACTGAATCGAGCATCCGCGTTCCGAGCTTCATAAATTCCATCAGAGGCAAGAGAAGCACCCAACCATAGGTACGCCGCCCCTGAGCCACTATCAGGTTGACTCGCGGTCATTGCACCGACCAATAGGTCCGAAAGATCATCACCATCCACATCACCATCGCCGGCGATTTCACGACCGAACTGATCAGAGTCACCATCGGGGACAAACTGAAGTGGAGCGTTCGACATGCGCTGTTCGGACGGCATCGGTCCACCCCTAAACACATACACACGGCCCGGATACTGATCAAAACCCGCTTCCAGCAATGCCGACATCGCGAATTCAGGGCGACCATCTCCGTCGATGTCACCGAGACCTTCTACGTCATAGCCGCCCCATGCGAAGTCTGTTTCACCGGACCAAGTGGTATCAACGTCACTCAACTCAACATTGTCCGCACCATCAATCATATCCGCCAAAACAAGGTAGACCCTGCCCTGTTCCGTACCGTCCAACTCCATACCACAAGCGCTCACAAGGACGTCATCTAAGCCATCTCCGTCCGCATCTCCGGCACCCGATACCGACCAACCAGCATAGCCACGGCGCTCTTCACCCCACAGCGTGGTTCCGGTCGAACCCAACAGAACTTCATCCCCATCTTCAAACTCGGCTGCACGGACCACGTAGGCCTTACCTTCGTACGGGTACCGATCAAGATTACCCATCGCTCCGATCAAAATGTCTGGTCGGTCATCCCCATCCACATCTCCTGCGGAATCCACTGAATAGCCGGTATACGCCCTCAGGCTTTCTCCAACGAAGCGCACCGAGTTTTCATCGGTCCACAGTTCACGAGGATCCCCCAGGGTCGCTCCAGTAAACAGCCCAACAACACCAGAATTGAATGCGACGTCATCCGCATTGTGGGACGAGACGAGTACATCATCCAACCCATCTCCATCAACATCACCCGCACCTGCCAAAGCGTACCCGCTGAAATCAAAGTCGTGGCTGGCGTCGATAACCCAAGCGGCACCATCGATTGGGTCCGTACCTTCTCCTTCTTGCAGGTCCACTCCCCTAAAAATGAATGTTGCGCCCCGGTTTCGGCCTTCCCGCTCAATGCGGTGTGCGCTGACCATCAATTCGTCGATACCATCGCCATCAATGTCACCCGCGCTCGCCACCGCATGCCCCATGTAATCGCGATGGTCGACCCCATAGAAAACCCTGTCAGCCGTCGACAATGGGAGTGGTTCATCCCCAAACCCCTCAAAGGCTCCTGCTACAACCGCATCTGCCGTGACCTCTTCAGTTTCTTCATCTCCATCGGAAACCACCAAACTGCATTGCCAATGGTCACCCTCCACCAACGCTTCGACATCGATCAAATCACCATCAAATTCCTGGCTGCCTGCATCGGTATAATTCTCACCTTCTCGCAACCAAGTGAATGTATGCGTAAGGGAATCTCCATCTGCATCTACGGGAAGTTCGTCAATGACACATTGCATGGGCTGAAGCCCCACCGTCGGAGCAGAAGGCAAAATACGAATGGAAGGCGTAGTCGGCGCTGAATTCTCGATCAATGCCTCTTCCGAAACAACCACATCGCCCAGACCATTCGCATCAGTACCCAGGGCCTGCACCGTCCATACGTCTCCCTTGGTCGTATGTTCGGCCGCGAGGACATTGTCCATATGTTCGGTCGCTTCCCCATTCTTCCACCACACCAACTCTACTTCGACACGCCCAACGGAAGACACTGGATCTGCGTCGACCACCAAGTCATCAACAGTCGTTGGGTTGGCGGGACTGATGCTGACTTCTAAATCGGGGCCGGGTCGGTCCAGTGGAATGGGTTTTTCACCGCAGGCCACAACCAGCAAAAATGACATAAAACGAAACATATTTACCAATACCCATCACTGGGAGCCATGCGCAACGCCCACAAACGTTCTGGTGTGATGGCATCTTCAGGCACCGCAGCTGCCCCGGTTCTAAGCGCAATCATACGCTTGCGCATCGCCACGAACTTGGCTTCATCAGACTGTCGTAGGTTGTGTTCTTGCATCGGATCGTCCACCACATTGTATAGCGAATAGAACTCAGGTGGGCGTGCAGAATTAGGATCTTGCAACACCCGAGTCAATCCAGGGTCAATGCTGGTGGCGTTGTGTTGAGTACAGCGGAACACCAGAAAGTCCGACTCATGCCGAACAGAAAGCATGTCGCCAAACTCTGCATAGGCTGTACCTGAAACGGGCGTCCGCAAGTCTGAACCTGGCTGACCCGCCGGAGCAATGGCACCGGCTACCCCTGCCAGTGTTGGAAATATATCGACCAATTCAACGATCGATTCATCATTGACCGCCGATTGTCCCGGACCCGACAGAAGAAGCGGTACTCGTACGGCCCGATCCACCAACAAGTTGTTGGTCAACAATGGAACCGCTGAAGCATAAAACCCGCCTCGTTCCGTCAGACTCATCCCGTTGGTCGACGCCGCAACCGTCCACCGTGGCCGGGTCTCATCCAGCCCCTTGAGCAAAGAAGCAATGGAAGCACCTGCACGCTTCGACGCTGACGAATAGGCCGTTGCAACGGAGTCAGCGTCCAGTGACACCTTGCCCACTCTTGGGTCCAATGGTTCAAGCCACTGGTACTTTCTTTCGGGAAAGCGGGGAAGCGAAGACGACTGTAAAATGTCCCCTTCGTCATCAGAAAGCACCACAACCAAAAGCCGTGGCTTGCTGGAGTCCTCAGCCCACCACGATTTCGCGGCGTCCATCGCATCTGACCATTGCGTGTGATGATCCGCGGTGTCAAACCCATGATTCAGCCGTTTAGCGCTGGCCAAATCTCCAGTAAAAAAACCAGTTCGGTAGCCATACAAACCCAAAACTTCGGCGAGCGTGTTTTGCTGCTCTGGGATCTGGGCGCACCAAGCTTGTTGGTCATCGGTGTGAACCCTGTCACCCTCGAGTAGCAATCCACACATGGGGATTGCTCCCACATATCGGCCCGTCAGCAAAGACCCTAAACTCGCGAAACCTGAGGGAGATTGTGCATAGGCATTCACAAATCGTGTCCCGGTCAACCCGGTCGCATCAAGGAATGACTCATCCGCGTTCCCTTTCGGATCACTGCGAACCCCCGTGACCAGTGTAACGACGATGTCGACTCCCGCATCCGCAGATGAAGAAGGGGCCACTGTCTCTGACTCCGAGGAAGAGCCACCACACCCTACCAGCGTCACCCACAACAACCATGACTTCATTTGGACCATTCTTTGCTCGCCTCATTCGCCAAGTACACCACAACCAGTGTGGCTGCCGCGGACGCAAACGCCAAGCCCAGATGTCCAGAGGATTCCGGCAACCTGCCCAACCAACCCGTCATTCGAAGCACAATGTTGACCAACGGAGGAAAGGCCAAGGTCACACCAATTAGGTGAACCGCCAGCCAGCCCAGCCAACCCATGCGACGCGACATGGGCAACACCAGCACAATCAACACAGACGCAGCACTTGCCAGAACCGTCAAACCCATGGACACGCGGGCCAAAGACCGTTGGACCTCCCAAAGTGTTGCACGCAACACACCTCCGGAGCTGTATTGTTGTTGTTGCATTCCATGGGCAATTCCAGACAAGGTCAATTCGTTATCCATCATGGTGGACCATGATTCGGATGGGGTCGATGGCAACACTTCCCTTCTCCAATCACGTGTTTCGATTCGACCATTGACCACCATGGGCATGCCATCTGGATTCTCTGCACCAATACGGTCCAGATTGAAGTGCTGAGGGAAACCCCACCACCCTGCAGCAAGCGCAGCACCCAAAATGACGGCGATACGTGCGGCAAAACACGCACGTCCCAATGCACGCCGGCCGAAGGCGAACACAATCACCATGCCCATCGTTTGCAGCAAGCCTGGCCACAAATCCATGCCTCGAGGCCGAATCCAATCAATGGCCGGAAAATGCACATCACCGTGCCCTGAATACCGCAGATACAAAATCAACAATGCAATACTCAATGAAGCGACGGCATACCTGCGGAGCAGTGGTATCAACAGCGCCGCCAGCAGCCAGAGTCCCACCCGGACGTCATCATCTGCTGCAAAAACAGCCGAAAATGCACACACCGCGGCTGCGAGCCACGCCCGCTTAGAACCGCCCAACAACCTGCACCGTAGCTCCAGTAGAAGCTGGAATAAATTGAAGTCCCAAGCCTGCTGTAAGCATGCCTGCACCGGCCCAACCCAACATGTGTTGTGTCACTTGGTAGGAGCGATAACTGCTGTCATTTCCACACCGAAGCTGACCATCTCGGTCCACACATTCGCTCCGCTTGGATGCATACATGACGACACTCGCAGCGGCCGACAATCCACCAACGGACATCAACGTCACCGCTCCAATCTGCCGACCCGACCAAGCTGGCGAAGCCGCAACGACATCAGCATTGGATGTCACGACTTCAGCAGGTGTCACCGCAACGGGTTTGCTTTGGCCCGCATCACTGAGCTTTAAACCCGCCGCGACTGCACCGGCTGTGTTCAGTAAACTTCCCGACTGATCGCTCATGCGGCCACCGAGGTACCTCGCCAGTTCTGAAATGGTGACGTGACCATCAAAATTTTCGTCGGCCAACCCCGACATGCCGTCGGTCAAAGCGGGTATCAACTCTCCTGCTTCGGCCGTAAGTCCACGTGCAGCCGGAGTCGTGATCGCCAGCCCCCATTCAGGAACATCAGGCCACCCTTCAGCCGATGGCCCAATCAACGCAACCCCATCCACGCTTCCATCGTGTGAGGCATCGATCATTGTGATGATGTTCTGATCACCCGTACGGGGACGCAACACCTTGGCCAAACGTTCCATGGACAATCCAGTGGTTGAAGGCTCATCAACCGTCGCCCCTCGGGTGAGCAAGGCTGCTTCACCAAAGTCACCGCCTGCACCATGCCCCACATAAACAAATAGAAGGGTGCCATTATCGGATGTCTGCCCCAACGCTTGTTTCGTGGTTTCGATCACCGTTTCCGATGTGGCGGCCGTACCAATCAGTGTGAAAATTCGTTCATACCCAGCATGTTCTGCCAAGGCAGATGCCAACGCGCGCGCATGCCGCTGCCCGTTGGGAAGCGGAGGTACCGAATCCGATGGTTGATCAAGGCCGATCACCACCGCTACCCGATCATGTGACTCCACCGCTTGGGCCATTGAGGGCGCAGACAGTAGAAAGCCAAGCGTGGCGGCAGCGAATCGCATTGTTCCTCCACGTCGAAGCCTATCACGCACGATTAACCAAGGTTGCGAATCGCCAATGACACGACGGTCTTATCATCACCACCCATGTTGGCAGTGATGCCCCAATTCATGGCTTTGTTGACCTGGTAATCTCCACAGCGGCCCTTCATCTGCCTGAAAATCTCGAGGGGCTGTTTCACGCCAGTGGCACCCACTGGATGGCCAAACCCCACCAATCCACCGCCCGTGTTGACCGGTACAGCACCATCGATCGCAGTGGCACCATCACGGGTCAACGCTGCACCTTCACCCGGCTTGGCCAGCCCCAAAGCTTCAAGCATCATCAACTCGGTGACCGTGAAACAATCATGGACCTCGGCCACATCTACATCTGCGGCGGTGATCGCTGCCGAAGCATAGGCTTGCTCAACTGCACTCTGTGTAGTGGTCAATCTCGTGGGGTCACCATCGGTATACAAGCTCGCGACAGCGTGCCCTGTACCCGCAACTTCGACCGCGTCAGCCTCGACTCGACCAAGGGCGGCCAGGCCCGCTTCGCTGACCAGCAACAATGCGCTCGCGCCATCACTCACTTGAGAGCAATCGCTCATCTTGATGAATGGCTTCAACTCTTCGTTGGCCAAAAAGCATGGGTTTCGATCATTTTCTGATCCGGCCACGTCAATGCTCATTTGGCGGGCCTTCATGTGCGCCAAGGGATTCTTGTTTGCATTGGTGTAGGCCTTCACCGATACATGTCCAATGTCCTCTTCGGAAACACCAAACGCCTCTCTATAGGCCTTTGTTCGTTGAGCGAAAAGCGCAGGAAAAGTGAACTCATCAATGCTGCGCTGGCGACGATAATGAGCTGCCCGCGCCAGGTAATCTGCTCCCACTCGAGCAGACTGTGTGGTCTGCACCTCTACGCCCGTAACCAAAACAGCGTCTGCTCCAGCCCGGATTGCATCTACACCCGCGAGAAAAGCCAAACCACCTGAAGCGCACGCTCCCTCAAGACGGGCCGCAGGTTTTCCAGCGAAGGCTGGGTGAGATCCCGCAAGGGCCGCACCCAAGTGACCTTGGTTGGAGAATAGCTCTCCCAAAAAGTTGCCCAAATACAGGCGATCAATGGCTGCAGGATCGACGCCGGTATCGGCCAATGCACCATCCACAGCCGCTTTCAAAAGAGACTCGATGTCTGGATTTTCCTTCACACCAAAGTCGGGGTGCCTTTTCCAAATGAAATCGGGATGACCCTTGCCGATAAATGGAGTGTGTGCGCCGCCGGCAATAAAGGTTCGTCGTGTATGACTCATGGAGGACCTCGTGGGATGTAAAGTGGACGGCTATTAACCGCTCGCGCAGGGTCTGTGCGAACAGGTATGGTGTGTTCTCGGAGGTCTTATGCGCACCATCACATTTCTATCGCTACTTTCTGTTGTTGGGTGCAGCAGCAAGGAGTCCGCTCTCCCCTTTGGTGGAACTGCGGATAGCACTGAATCTTCGTCCGATGACACGTCGTCATCAAATACTGGAACGGGTGATTGTGGAGATGAATGGACCGAATCGGATGGCGTACACATTCAACCCGGCACCTGCTTGGCATGGAGTCCCCGATCCGAAGAAACAATGGATTGGTACTCTGCCGTAAGTTCAGAAGATGCGGATCGTGGTGGATGCGGAAGTGATTGTCCCGATGAAGACAGTGTGGGCTATTGCACCATTTTCAACTCCATGGATGGTCGAACTGATTGGCGCATACCGTCGAAAGAAGAACTCAAACAAGCATCATACGAGTACCCCGAATTCGACAATGTCGAGGGTCGGCTTTGGAGCCGAGACACGGGGTCAGGCAGTACAGGCAACGCTTGGACGGTAGATCTCAGTCGTGCGGGAGCATGGATGGAGATGGCCAAAGATGATGAAGGAAATCGTGTTCGTTGCGTAAGTGGCGGTTGATCCGCTCTCGACGTGGTACATTTCGTCCACTTGCTCATCCGAGGGAACATGCGTCCAGTTTCTATTGTTTTCATCGCCGCACTTAGTGGCTGCACTTGGGTCTCAAAAGACGATGTAGCAGCACGAGAACCTCAACTCGACAACGATGGAGATGGGGTAATCGCATCCAAAGACTGTGATGACACCACCGCAGACCGTTCTCCCAACAATGAAGAGATTTGGTATGACGGGATTGATGGGAATTGCGCAAATGACGACGATTACGATGCCGATAACGATGGCCATGTTCCTTCCGCCTATATGGGAATCAAAACACAGGAAGTAAAGGGAACAGGCATCCTCCCTGGTGGTGACTGCGACGACACCAACGACACCATCAAGCCTACCGCCACAGACAACTGGTACGACGGAATCGATACCAATTGTGACGGCAAAGATGACTTTGACCAAGACGAAGATGGTTTCGCATCAAAAGAACATGTACTTGATTACGGACCGACGCTCTATGCAGACGGTACAGGCGGCTTAGACGCCACCGACTGCGATGACGAGTTGGACACCGTCAACACAGACGTTGTGGACGCCTGGTACGATGGAATCGACTCCGACTGCATGGGAGAAGACGATTTCGACCAAGATGGTGACACGTACTTCGATGAAAATTTGGTACCGGTCTACAGTGCCACCCAATATGCAGACAACACAGGAACCGCGACTGCTGGAGACTGTGACGATACCGAATTCGACGTACACTTGAATGCCGAAGATGAGTGGTACGACGGCATCGATTCAGACTGTTTAGACAACGATGACTTTGACCAAGACGCGGATGGTTTTGTACAAACCGAATACGTGGGTCTCACCACGCTGTACCGACCAGCGGCAGAGCTACTTCCCGGTGGAGATTGTGACGACTCCCTGGCCACAGGTGCATCCGCCAACCCGAATGAAACCGAAATCATGCACGATGACATCGACCATGATTGTGACTCCCTATCGGCAGAGGTGGGTGCGACAACCTTTCGCCTTCGACCGCTGGATGACTCGAACTACAACGGTGTCCACAGCCTCAAGTGGGGAGAGAATTACACAGGAATTTATTTTTCCGTAGGCGCAGAAGAGCGCGCGTCACCAGAAAACCTAATGGGTGTCGTTGATATTTTCGGATTCGATCCACTCGACCCCATCGGCAGCACACCGACCCAAGATGTGCTTAACGATGGCAACACGAGCTACCGGCTCAATCCAAATACTGCTGCATTCTGGATTGCTGAAGATGTGCGTTTAAGTGCAACCGGATCGCTGTGGTCCAGTTTGACTCAGCGCCACCTCTTCATTCGTGGTTTCGACGACTCTGCCGGCCTACCAGAAACATCAGAGACCGGTGCCAGCCAAGGAATATCCAGCTCCGACCTGGGCGTACCCGATTTAGATCCGCTCCATGACATCGCCATGTTGCGGATGAGCGATGGCACTTTTCATGTGGTTGGATGTGAAAACGACAATGATGTCCTGCAATACAACCGAGCATCGAACGAATCGTTACACATCGGAGAAGTCAGCGGCTCATCAGTCTTCACTGAAGTGCTCTATTCTACCGGTTTTTCTGCGAGCCGTTGTGCCTTGGTCGAAAGGGATGGCGAACTCATTTTGCTCAGCAATCAAGATGGTGGATTCACTGCTGAAGTCGTGGACCAAGTATCATCCACCATTGTTCTTACCGACTCTTCTGTTGCAGGACTACCCAGCATAGATCCCCGGCTGAGCAGCGACGTGGATGTGGAAGACATCGTCGTTCCTGCCCGCTCAACTGACGGGTGGTTTGTCGTCGCAGACGATTTCAGCAATGACGTTTTGGTGGTCTCTCCTGATTTCGAGATCATTCAAGAGATTGATTCTGGAACCAGTCCCATTTCCGTTGATGCCAGTTTCAATGCCACGGGTGAAACCCTGTACATCATGTTCATCAATGATTCAGGAGAAGGCTGGATTACCTGGGGTGACCCATATGACGAAGCTTGGGACGACATGTATAAACTGGGAACCGCCGACCTCACCAACGGCGCAATGTGGGTAGACGGCACCACGGACAATATTATTTCTGTTGTGGCGTCCGTGGCCACGGGCACTTCCCTGCTGCACGGTACGGCATTTATCGATCCAAGTCCGGAGTAATCCACGAGAACCCGGACTCTGTCATACACAGGCGTAAACGCGTCTATCGTTGACTTTTTCAGTGATTCCGATAATTCACCGATAGAAATTACTGTTTCAGGTGCGGTGTGTGTCATTAAAGACACAGGGGAAGCTGGTGAAAGTCCAGCACGGTCCCGCCACCGTGATTCAGCTCACTCTGTGGGCTGACAGTCGGAAAACCAACCGCACCTCCCAATACCAGCCTTCGAGCGAAAGGTGGAGTGTATGAATATCCGAAAGTATGGATCAGCCTGTCTACCGCTGCTTTGGCAACTGGCATTCGTTGGGTGTACCAGCGAAAAG
>PALY01000108.1 GCA_002707085.1 Deltaproteobacteria bacterium | reverse complement strand
TACATCATGTACTGCAGCATCAAAATGATGTCTGAGTCCGCGTTCTTGGCGACCCGGAATGTCGAGAATGCGACCCGGCCTTCACCCGAAGTGAAACTGACCAGCAATGGACTGGCGTTCAGGTTGAAGACGCTAATGCCTTCGCGATAGTCAATGTTTCCTGTCAGGTGAACACTGACCGTGTCCGCCACACCTTCAATCGGTGGCCAAACAGGAAGGTCGAACTCAACCTGGGTGTAGTCAGAATCCAGCCAATCAGCGAGAGCGGCATCGGATACCGCAGCATTCACGATTCCGTACTCACCCAGCTGGGCCGCGTCTGGTACTTCATCCGCGCCAACAAAGTTGATGGCTTCAGGCCAGCATGTTTCCACGACATCATAGGCCCAGTCACTTGCGTAAACCGCACCACCCGCAGCCACATAAGCACGGATATTGGTCTTGATCACATCCGAAAGATCAACAGCAACGTCTTCTTCTTCATCGTCGTCGTCGTCGGAAGCATCGTCACCACCACCCGTGTCACCACCAGCGTCGTCACCGTCGTCACCGTCGTCACCGTCGTCATCGCCGTCATCGTCAGTCGTGCCGGTATCGTCGTCCCCATCAAGAATGGGTCCTGGACCATCATCATCATCATCTTCGATGGGGGCAGGGTAAATGACACCCTCTTCAACATGACCACCGTTGAACACGATGATGTCGTACTGAAGCATCTTGTCCAAGTCCGTCAAGAAACCCGTCATCTCATCGGCAATCAGGCCATCGATCAACTCATAGTTGGCGAACCCCATGTGAGAAAGCACGTCTTGGAAATCGTCGTAGTCACCCGTGATCACAGCCACATCGAGTTCAAGCGGATCAAAGCAATCCGGCTCTTCAATTTCGACTTCCTCGCTTTCGTCAACACGCACGTTGACAGTATCCAGCACTTCGTCACCGTATTGAACGTAGATCACGTAGTCTTTTCCGGCCGGAAGTTCGTCGAGCAAGTAATACCCGTCCCGATCGGTATAGGCGATTCTGGTGTCATACAGCTTTCCAGAACCATCGATCAAGTGGGTGTATGCCAAAGCATCCGCCAGCCAAGTTCGACCCGAAGGATCACACACTCGACCCAAAACAGAACCTGGCAAAAGCCCAGCTTCTGACTCGTCATTCTTGAAAATCGTGTTTTCAGTACATCCACTGAAAAAAGCCACGAATAAAGAAAGAAATAAGGCGTGACGCATAACGTCCTCCGCAAAAAATTCAGGTTGAGCGCGGTACCTGCGCCCAAAGACACATCGTGTCTGCTGGCTGGAAGGTAGCGCCATCGGACCCTAGGGGTCAATAGAAGATTCAATGATCTTACAGTTTAAGGTGCGATCCAATCCCCACTTCGACCACCCCTTTTTTCCAATAAACGCACTCCATCAATGCGGATGGACTTATCGATCGCCTTGACCATGTCATACACAGTCAGCGCTGCAGCGTTCACGGCTGTCAACGCCTCCATCTCCACACCTGTACGCCAATGGGCGCGAACAACCGCCACAACATGGATGGCACCATCCTGCGCTGAAACCGTCACATCCACAGCATCGATGGGCAGCGGGTGGCACAAAGGAATCAAATCGCTGGTCCGCTTCGCTCCCTGAATCCCAGCAATCTCAGCGATGCGCAACACATCTCCTTTTGGAACCAAACCAGCCGTGACGGCCTGAAATGCAGCGGGTGAAAGATGAACCCAGCATTCAGCTTTCGCAACACGGTCCGTCAGGGGCTTGTCGCCAACGTCCACCATCGTCGGATGGCCAGTCTCATCGATATGCGTGAGTTTATCGCTCATTCATCCCGCCATGTGGGACAGGTCAAGCAACGGGGTCCGCCACGCCCGCGGGAAAGTTCGCTACCCACCAAATGTACCGCGATTCTGCGACCACTCTTGAACAGTGCGGCAGCATCACCACCAAAATCACCGTTCAGAATCGATAAAAATCCATTGGGGTCGACAATGTCGAAGCCCGCTTCACCCATCGCAACCGCTGTCCGGTGGTTTCTTGCATACCCAACCACAACACCAGGACCCAATGCGACATAGTTCGCCCCATCGGTCCACTGCTCTCTGCGCGCATGAATCGGGTGGCCACCCCCACATTGCACGCCGGTCAGTTCATGCCCTTCCAATGCAAGAGCCTCCAGCAGGTTCGCATCCAAATCGTCCACTGCTATCGATTCTCCGATACGACGCATGCACAGCACTTTGGCTTCTTCCCGACCCCCACTTTCCAGCAGCGGTGGATACACCACGCCCGTATTCCAATCGGCCATCGTGAAGACCGTATCCAGATGCATCGAGCTTCTTTGCTTGGGCATCTCTACGACCAGAACACGCGTGAACCCTTCATCCAACAGTTCATCCGCAAGACGAACAATCATGGCCCAACTTGTACGCTCAGATGCACCAATACACACCATGGTCTTGGAGATCACCAAAACGTCTCCGCCTTCGATGGTCAGGGGCGCAGAACCTCCATCCTCATGGACCTTTGAAGCACAACGCGACAACCGTGCATTCTCAAACATCGGATGACCACTAAACACTGCAGAAGCCAACAAAGTCTCACGACGACGGGCCCGCTTGTTGGCGTTGCCAACCACAATGGTTCTACCGACCACGGCTGCCAAGTCTCGGGTAAATATAAGATTCGGTGCAGGCTCAAACAATGCGTAGCCGTCTACACCTCCGCCTTCCGTACCCACAATGAGCGTTGCCGCCAAAGACGCCGCATCCAAGGCTTCCAGGCGTGCTGCATTGGCTTGTGAGAGACCTTCCAAATCCACAATATCGGCAATCAAACCCGACCGGATGGTAGGAANTTCCAATGCACCTGCCAGAAGATCCTGAAACTGAAGAACCTCTGCCACAGAACCAAGCACATCACACAATTGTTGATGCTCATCTGCGGCCTTTCGGACGTCCACCAAATCATCAAACAGCAGGTACCGAGGACTCGATGGTTCGATATGCTCTGGCAACATGCGCTCCAAGGCATTGCCTGGACCATGGACGATAACCCTTCGCAGACGGGACACTTCGCTAAAGACCTGAATCATGCTGCCATCCTATCCCGACACGTGAGATAGGCTCATAGGTATGAAGCGGATGATCATCAAGTTTTACAGACAAGCCAGCAAAGGAGAGCTGCCCTTGTCCGATACTTGGTGGGCGCAAAAACTTTTAGATTTAGTCCACATGGCCGTGATTGTTGGACAGCAAACCGCGCGCGACCGCCTCCCCGTTCGAGCCGCNACGCTCTCCTACTGGACCGCNGTTGGGGCCGTACCCCTCTTGGTATTGGCCTTTGCCTTGTCCGGACCCCTTGGTCTGCAAGAAGCCACCGTCNNCTCGGTNCGANCCCTGATCTACGACACCTTNCTTTCGGATGCCGTTGGCTCGGACATCACAAGCACAATCGATGGCCTGCTTGCCCAGGTGGACCTTGGAACCGTCGGACTGGTTGGCATGGTCGGTCTCATGTTCATCGCGAGCCAACTCTATTTCCAGGTCGAGCTGGCATTCAATGACATCTTTGCGACCCGATTGAACAGAAGCTGGGTCAAACGATTCGTTCTGTTCAATTTTTCCATCATCGTAGGCCCCTTGTTCATCGCGGGCGGAATGGTCATGAGTTCGGTACTGCCCGATGGCGCAAGTACTTTTGATGTCCTTGTCCCTTGGCTCATGACGTCTTTGGCATTCGTAATGGCCATAAAATACCTGCCCAACACCCCCGTACATTGGCGGTCCGCCATCATTGCCGGGCTGTTGAGCGCAGCCGCATTCGAGGGAGCAAAAAGCGGTTTCGGTCTATACATGGACTTTGTCGGCACAAAAGACAGCATGACCCGACTGTACGGCTCCGTGGCATTCCTGCCGGTATTTCTGATTTGGCTCAACATCCTTTGGCTTGTCGTCCTGCTGGGCGTCGAACTCGCCTACTTGGTCGAAAAAAGCAATCTGTTGATGGATGTTCAACGAGAACGAGCCGCCGACCCCTATGCATCCAGAAGGCGACCCGATGGACTGTTTGCCGTCGGCATCTTGATTGCCGTGTACCAAGCCACCTGTGAGGAACCCGCCTCCAGCCATGCCATCGCCGATGCAGCAGGGGTCCCTGTCCACCACACCAAANACACGCTTGAAGTTCTTAAAGATGCAGGGGTTGTGAGTAGCGACGGCCCCATTCACTGGCACCCTGTTCATCCCGCAAGTGAGATCACTGTGGGTGATGTGTTGCGCGCCTGGCAAGGACTCGCAGTACCCCGTTGGACCCAAGGCGCCCCCAGTGGCCAGATGGTGGCCCAAGTCCAACTTAAACTTGAAATTTCAGCCAGCCAGACCATGGAAGAACTCGTTCAAGGGATGCAAGCTTGAGTCGAGTGAGAACGGCGGTACTGGTCACAAGCGTTCTGCTGGCTGTGGGTGGAGGGGTGGGACACCATTTGGCCATTGAACATGCTGAATCCTTATTGGCTGCACGCGGTCTGCAGTGGGACCAAAGAATCAGCACNCCACTCTCTGTTCGATGGGTCAACATTGAAGGGCCGGGGATCACAGCGGATACCATTGTGGCGAAAGCCGGATGGCCCATCACTGTCACCATCGAATCTCCGAACGCGGACATCAGCAATGCAAGCCTGATCCAATTCGGAAGCTCCCCGGCAGCCACAGAACAAGGACGAATAGATGTTCCCGTTGAACTATCGGTAGAAGACCTGTCTATCTCTTGGGAAGATCAGCCTTTGCTGAGTGAACTCTCCGGAACCCTCACTCCGCTCCCCAGTCTGCAGGGTCCTCAGGGACAAGTGTCTGTGCGAAATACTGGGGACGGACAAACCGAAATCTACGGCGAAACGGACATCGATATCAATCTTCCTCACCTGCAAGGGTCCGGCCGATTGAAGATCACCAAAAACGATACATGGACGGTAGATCTAAGTGTACCGGATGCCATCTTCGAACATGAAATGCTCGCCAGAGAAGCGCTTCCAGCGACGGAACTGAATGCAACCGCGCTCTGGAACCCGCAAACCCGCGACCTGAAGGTGGACGGGACCGTGGGCAACATCCCATGGAAGGTAGCAGGGTCTTTTGACCTGGAAACTGCCGATCTGCGGTACACGATTCCAATGGTCGAACTGCACACCATCGTCCAACTCTTTGGTCCCCTGATACCCGAGGCTGCGCGTGCCAAAATCACAGGCAAAGTCGGTCTTTCCGGTACATTGAAGGCGCCAGAAGAGGCCTGGACGGCCGAACCCGCCGTGGATGGCCTTCGCGTCACTGGCGCACTTCCGGCCACATTCGGCGGCCACGACATCCAATGGAAAGTCAAAACTGAAGACGGAGCAAAGACGTACAGGCGCACCGGCCCGGGTACCCCGGGATGGGTCCATCACGAGGCAGCAGGGTGGATGCCAGCAGCAGTGGTGGCCGCAGAAGACATCCGGTTCCATGGCCATCCTGGCTTCGACTTATTGGCCATCCAAGAAGCCCTTCAAGCCGCCCCAAAGGATGATCGCATTCGAGGTGGCAGCACCATCAGCCAACAACTATCGAAAAATCTATTCCTCGATGGTCGACGCACCCTGTGTAGAAAACTGCGGGAACTGTTGCTCACACTCTCACTTGAACAGCGCATGTCGAAAGAAGCGATCCTTACGTTGTACCTAAACATCGTCGAATTCGGTCCAGGGATTTACGGCATTGGAGATGCAGCCGATGCATGGTTCATCAAAAAGCCTTCAGGGCTGACCCCCCGGGAGTCCGCATTCCTCGCATCCATCTTGCCTGCACCCCGGATGTGGCATGAACGAATTTCCAAAACTGGAACGGTACCCATTCGACGGGTCAACGAAGTTCTCAGCCGCATGGGCCGGCGAGGTGATTTGACGGCCCCACAATTGAAACGTGCGAAACAGGCCAAACTGCGGGTTGTGCCCCCATAAACCTTATGGACAGGACCCTTCGCTGTACCAAATGGGTTCTGGTTCAGACTCGGTGGGAGGGGGGCCGTATTGTGCTGTGGCTCCAGTCACTGCATTCACCAAGTTGTTGTCGAAGCGCCATACACCCAGCCAATCGGTCAAAGGACGTTCTGCACTTCCATCCGCCGACTCTCCCGATTGCATGACAGCATGGCCAAATCTCAGTTCGTCGATCAAGCCCGTCCAACTTTGTGGTGATCCCGTCTGGCGACCCACATGGAGGCGTTGTTCAGATGAAGGTGCGACCAGAGGAAGCAGTTCATTGGTGACATTCACGCGTGTTCCATCCACATACAAGCGCATTTGGCCCACACTTCCATCAATGACTCCGGCAATGTGATGCCACTCACCATTCTCCGGTGCTGGCGCTGTGATCTGGTCCGTTCCTGAACGGAAAACCACTTCCCCATCTTCAAGGCCCAGCCACCATACTTCCGGGTCCCCCAAACTCACCAGCGTCCATGCTTGATCCACAGAAGGTTCATCAAACCAAGCCCAGAGTTCAATGGTGAAGGTATGGTCATGAAACAATTCATCGCCATCAATGCTTTCGGGCTGAATCAACAAATAGCCGTCTGACCCAAAACCGAGGGAATTGCATTCCAAGGGCGGCATGGCGGTATCGTCCGCATCCGCATCCGCATCCGCATCCGCATCCGCATCCGCATCCGCATCCGCGTCCGCCTCAACAACAGGTGGTCCAGAAGGGCCGGTATCATTCAGCCACGGGCGTGGAGGAGGAAGACATCCCCAAGCCATAATCATGCTGATATTCAACCAAAACCGCATCAAATGTGTTTCTCCATGTACATCATAGCTGTCTGCCGACCTTCCGGCATCGGGTTACCGCCAACACCACCGAGGAGACCGCATGCTACGCCAGTTTGAAGAAGGCACTACGCTCGATCGCTTCATCTTCGAAACCACAAAGAGTCACGCAGATGCGACCGGACAGTTCGCGACACTGCTCAAACAAGTGTCGCTCGCCGCACGCTTGGTGTCATCTCGAGTCAACCGAGCGGGACTCGCGGGAATGTTGGGTGGTACGGGCGAGATGAATGTTCAAGGTGAGTTTGTTCAAAAACTGGACATCTATGCAAATGACACATTCAAAAGCGCTTTGGAACACCCCGGAGTCTGCTGCGCCATCTGCAGTGAAGAAGACGAAGAAGCCACCCTTACGCCTGACCGCTTTCACTCTGGCAAGTATGTGTTTTGTATGGATCCGCTGGATGGGTCGTCGAATATTGATGTGAATGCCACCATCGGAACCATTTTCGGCATATTCAGCCGAAAGTCAGAAGAAGGAACACCTGCCACCAAAGAAGACATCCTCCAAACAGGCAGTGAAGTCGTTGCCGCCGGCTACATCGTTTACGGTTCAGGAACCGTGTTGGTTCTTGCTGTAGATGGGCAGGTCAATGGCTTCACACTCGATCCAGTCGTTGGCGAGTTCTTCTTGAGCCACCCCGACATCCGGCTTGCTCCCAACGCATTGACCTACTCAACCAACGAAGCCTATGCATACAGTTGGGAACCAAAACTCAGAGACTACATCGATGGGTTGAAACAATCCGGTCAAGGGTGGAGAGCTCGCTACATTGGTTCATTGGTCGCCGACTTCCATCGAAACCTCATCAAGGGCGGCATCTTCCTGTACCCAGCAACCAAAAAAGCTCCGGAAGGAAAGCTACGACTCATGTATGAAGCGTTTCCTCTTGCATACATCGTGGAAACAGCGGGCGGTGCGGCAACCAACGGGCATCAGCGCATTCTCGATATCGAACCCGAAAGTGTCCATGCTCGAACACCACTGTTCATCGGAAACGCTGAAAACGTGGCTGACTTGGAAGCTGCTCTGGCATGAGCGCCCCATCGGTACCGGACACCTTTACGGTTCACACAGATGAAACCGAAGACGTTCACATTCACGGTGGACATCATGCAAAACTGCGACAACAAACCATAGAATTGCCTGGCGATGAACCACTATGGATCGCTCGAACCACGCTTCCGGATGGCCCCACCCGGCCCAAAGTGATCCTGATTCACGGCTTTGCTCAAAATCGGTTTTCCTGGCATACCGAATATCGTTCCATGGCTGGGTGGTTGGCCGAACGGGGCTGGGACGTATGGAACCTGGAACTGCGTGGCCATGGCCGAAGCAGACGACGAGGCGGTTCTAAAACCACGCAGTTTTCTGATTATCCAGCCGACCTGAATCGACTCGCGGATGCGATGGAAACACCGGCTTTTTGGATCGGTCATTCATTGGGTGCATCTGTTGCATATGCAGCATGTGCTGCCCGCCCAGATTCACCGGCAACCGCTGGTGTCATCGGAATCGGAGGGCTGTACCGGTTNGGACAAGCNGGCTGGGTNCTTCCAACGGTTTGTCGGATCACCAATCAGCTGCCGGGCAGCCTAAACCTAGGCGATATTCAAGTCCATACAGGTGGCACCGGGCGGCTGTTGGCCAAACTCTTCCCACTGGTCGACCTTGCAGCCTACGGCATGCCCATTGCCGGATGGTGGCCAGGAAGCGTAGAGCCAGAACTTGCAAAAGAGNGNATGAAGNGNGGTTTTGACTTCATTCCCGTTCGTGTTTGGCAAGAAATGGCCAGCTGGGGAGAAGCGGATGCCGTCCCTTGGGACCAAGGATGGCGCGAAACCCAAGCTCCATGTCTGATTATTGTCGGCGACAGAGATTCCATGCTGTTTCCAAAAGAAGGAAAAGCCGCATACGAACGATCAGGTACAACCGACAAGACGTTCAAGTTGTTCGATGATCGGGATGGGTTGACTCATTGGGGACATCTCGACTTGGTGTTGGGAAAACAGGCACCCGACCACGTTTGGTCATTGGTTGAAGCTTGGATGGGTGAACGGATCCAATAAAAAGGGCCCACCGTGACCGGTGAGCCCTTTTGATTCTTTTCAGTTCGATCAGATGTCGAAGCGAGCGGACATCATGACGGCTGGATCCGAAGCTGCACCGGTCAAGAAGTACGGTCCGTTCAACACACTGTTCGGATCGATAACAAGGTCGATATCGGCACCTTCGAAGTCAATCGAAGCACCAAAAGCAGNAGCCATTCCAGCTGTGCTGAGGTCNGGNGTTGCTTCCTCGNCNTCGCNTGTAAGGTTCACAACAGCCAAGCTGNTTGTGACTGAACCGCGGAGTCCGAACCAATCGTTGAGGGCAAACTCACCCGCAACGTTGATGTCAGCAAGGTTGATACCAATTNNTGTGTCGCCTTCTTCTGGAAGACCGACCGTAATGGATGGTCCAACTGTCACACCAGCTTTGGAGCGATCAGTAGAGTACCGCCAACCCATGCCGTAGTTACCAGCAATCGATGTACCTGTAGCGCCAGACTCTTCATCTACGATGCCGCCGTAATCCACGGAAGCGCCCCAGACGGTGACGTCATCATCACCAAGGTCACGGCTGCTCACACCAACCNTTACACCGACGCCTTCATCGTCAGCGCCTTCTTCACCGACCATANNTAGATTACCGCTGAAAGCCATAGAGCTGTTTCCATCGGTCATGCCGTAACCACCACCAATACTGAAACGGTCCTTGCTGGTGTAGTTCAGGCCCACTCCGTATCCAGTGTCACCATCAGCTGCGAAGTAGTTCATGGATGTTCCAGCATCTGAACCATCTTCGGCTGCTGGCAGTTGAGCCACATGCAATGAGTGTCCGCCCTTGCGGAATGCTCCAGACATTGTTCCACCGGCGTGCAAGTCAAAGTATACAGACTCTTTGCCGTTGTCGGTCAGTGAATAATAAGTGCGATAGTCGATGCTATCCGCAAACGCTGCGTTGCCTTGATGCGCGGCTACACGCGCTTCAGTAGCAAAAGCGGATGTCGACATCAGCGCCAGGGCTGTGAGGGTGATTTTTTTCATGGAAATCTCCATTGTGTTGGGTTTTGGGTGTTCCCGAGAATCCCTGGGCAAAACCCAAGAAATCGAATTGGAACCAAACAGATTCAATCTGTTCGAGCCGCAGCGAAGAAAAGCCGCGTCGCCCAAGGTCAATGCAACCTGCGTGCCAACTTGGCTAAAAGCTTGACATGACAACACCAGACCTTCAAAAAGGTTTATGAATGCGCACTTTAGTTCGCACAAAAACAAAACAAACCGCGAATATATATACGCACCCAGGTTTGGCCGGTTACAGACTTTAATCCCGCACAAAACGTGCTGGAGGTGCCAAACCTTCCTTATCGACCCCCCTTTTCTATTCACCGCTGGTTGCCTGATCGCTTTTGTGGCTCGACGACTCTTGGTGTCTCGGAAACCGAATCCTTTCGGACCCAGCGCATGGGTTGCGGTGGGCTACGCCTTGTTCTTTTGGGCGTCTGTTACCTGGTTTAGCTTCAACGCTCCTGACTGGATGCTGAACTACTTCGTCCCAGCGGAAATGGTTCCCATGAAGGCATTGCATGCTGTATTCGGACTGGGGTTGGTCCTGGCAGCCTTGTCCGGTCACACCATTACAGCCGTTCTTCTGCAGCGACGCCAGAACATTGCTGCAGGACTCACCTTGTTGAGCGGTTTGATCGTTTGGGGAGGGCTTTGGGTGCTCACCATCGATCGATACATGGTGGTCGGAACCTATGCGGAGTTCGTGGCTGGCACAGCATCTCCTCTTCAAGAATCATCCATCACAAGCGCAATGAATATCGTGGGTGGACTGCAAGCTCTGGGCGCGGCCATCCCACTGGTCTTCCTATGGCGCGCAGGTCAACGCTTAAAGGCACGATGATGGCACCCGTTATTGATGGTCATATCCACTGCATCGATCCGCGTACTGGAGAAGAAACCGGTACCGTGGCATGCACCCCAGTCTCTGAAACATCTGCCATTGTCGCAAAAGCCAAAGCCGCACAGCAGGAATGGTACGACCTTTCTTTGAAGCAACGAAAGAACGCTGTCGCGCACCTTCAACGTGCATTCTTGGAACACGCAGAGGTCATCGCAGAAACTTTGGCATCTGAATGTGGCCGACCCGCAGGGGAAGCGTGGACTGCGGAAATCGTCGCCAATCATGAACTGTTCGGTTTCTGGCTACAGTCCATCGATGATTTATTGATGGCAACCCCCATTGAACTCAATCCGATCAACTATCCGGGCAAACGAGGGCATGTACGCTTGGATCCCAAGGGCTTGATCGGCCTGATTACGCCGTGGAACCTTCCAGTCGCAATTCCATTGCGCACGATTATTCCCGCCGTTCTCGCTGGAAATGCCGTCATTTGGAAGCCGTCAGAACATGCACCCCAAACAGCAGCATTGCTGGCCAAACTCTTTGATTCCCACCTACCATCAGGGCTTGTCGCCTGCATCCAAGGTGCAGGTGAGCAAGGACAAGCAGTGGTGGGCGCCGGTGTAGACACAGTGTTTTTCACCGGAAGTGTCCGAACGGGCCGGGCTGTCCAACTACAAGCCGCACAACTCGGAATTCCCGTTTCCTTAGAACTCGGTGGAAAAGATGCTGCTGTGGTCTTGGCCGATACCCACTTTGACCGAACCGTTGAAGGGGTCACTTGGGCGGCATTTGGCTTTGCAGGCCAAAACTGCGCAGCCATTGAACGTTGCTATGTACAAAGGGACATCTACGAGAAGTTCGTTGCTGCTGTGGTGGAACGAACAAAAGTGCTGCGGCCACTCATTGACATTGGACCATTGGTGACCCAATCCCAACTGGACATCGTGAAAAATCAGTTGGCAAACGCCATCGAAGGTGGAGCCACAGTTCAGTGTGGCGGACAAGCCGATGGTCCCGGCTTTTACCACCCTCCGACCGTTCTCACAGACCTTGCTTCTGACGCCGACGTTCTGCACCAAGAGACCTTTGGGCCTCTTCTGCCCATCGTCCCATTCGACGATTTAGACGATGTTGNCGATCAGGTAAACGCAACATCATTTGGCCTAACAACCAGTGTCTGGACCAAGAATACCGATTTTGGAGAAGCCCTCGCCGATAGATTTGAATGCGGTGTTGTGACGGTAAACAACCATAGTTTTACTGGCGCACTGGCTTCCGCAGCCTGGGGAGGAATCAAAGATTCTGGCCACGGTGTGACAAATTCTCGGTTCGCGCTGTACGAAATGACACGTCCCCGCACCGTTCTCGTCGACCGTTCTGGTCAACGTGAAATGTGGTGGTATCCATACAACAATGCCCTATTAAAGGTGACCGGTGGATTGGTCGATCTGTCGCGCAATCGCAAGAACCGGTTAGCCGCCTTGGGTCAACTTCTCTCTGGACTGTTNAGTCGTTGGAAGGAATCAAAGTGAGTCGAGCACCCCGTCCCCCCCGTTTTTTAGGCCTAGACCTCGCTTGGGCACCCCGCCATTCATCGGGCGGTGCTGTGCTCGAAATGCATGAGGATGGCCTTAAGCTTCTTTCTAGTTGCTCTCTACGAGCGCACGAAGACATCCTATCTTGGGTCGCGAGAAATCGTGGGCGAGACGGTGTCACCTTGGCTGTAAATGCACCCATCATCGTGGAAAACATGGGTGGGCAACGTCCATGTGATGTTGCAATGCACGAACATTTCGCGACCCACCAGGTAGACGAATACCAAGTGAATCTCGTAAACGCATCGCATCCACGTACCATTGGGCGCGCACTCATGAGAATGGGCTTTGACTCTGACCCATCTGCGGATGGAGACAAAGTTGTCGAAACATACAACCAAGCCACACAAGTGTTGCTGTTTGGCATTGATCGCCCCATCCGACTGAAGGCCGGTCCCGTCGGGGCGCGCAAGGATGCAGTCGCTCGATTCCGGGAAACGTTGTCAGACACGTTGTCAGAAGCCACTCCGACCCTTGTGGATTCACCCGCACTTCGAGAACTGGTGGGCGCCGACCTGCCAAGCTCTAACGGCAGCAGGATTGGTGAACTGGAAGAGCGTTTAGAAGCCGTGCTTTCCGCATATACGGCCGCATACTTGAACGTGCGGGGGCCTGAAGACTGCGCATATCTTGGTGATCAAGAAAGCGGATATGTGCTGCTTCCAACCAGTAGACAGCCCGCGACTGAATCCTAAAAAGTTGAGGCTGAAGCCCTCTCTATAGCTCTGTCGCTGGTGAAACCAGGTCCATTGCGATAGCTGAACCCACTTGCGGGGGGCACTATGAGCAGCCAATTCTTGACCGACAAATCCTTGGCCCTTGAGGCAGCATTTTATGGGTTCGCACTGGACACTGCTCCAGCCTTTGCCGAACCTGGTATCGCGCCCCACTACGCGCCCGACCGCCCATT
>PALY01000107.1 GCA_002707085.1 Deltaproteobacteria bacterium | reverse complement strand
CTATGACTGGATCCGATTAAAGGCCATTTTTAGCGCGTGGCGCACACTCCACGAGCGGGTGTACGGCTTGTTGTCGGTGAGGTCTCTTTGCAGGTCAGCAGGCAGCGCGAGCAGACCCATCACCTGCGTTACCCGCGCTCGGGTGATGCCTTCCGCCCGAGCGATGTCGGCCCAGCGGAGCCCGCGCTGCTGTATCTCCTGCTGCCAACGCTGTGCCTTCCGAAGGGCAAGGGCGGCTGTCGATGGTCCTTCTGCCAAATGCTGGGCACGGGCGACTCGTCGAGCCTCCCGCTCAGCACGAACCGAAGGACGCTGACGGACGGGAAGCCTGTAGTAGTCGAGAATGAGGCCCGTACGTCGCGGTTCGCCTTTGCGGACCCAAACCTGAACTCAGTCCACTTCAAGCAACCTGATTCATGACCTGCATCAAGTCTCTCAGCGGGTAGGGCTTTTCCAAAAAGGCGGATGCCCCTGCCTGAAGGCACGCATGTTCATTGGCAATGCCCGCCATGGCCGTCACAGCAATGATGGGTAAGCCTTGGGTATCCGGCAATTCCCGCAGTACTCGGATCGCGTCCAACCCGTTCATGACCGGCATATCAATGTCCATCAGAACAATGTCTGGGCGAAGCTCCTGACAACGACGAATCGCTTCTTGACCATCCACCGCCCGTTCAACGGTGTAGCCCAAGCTTACAAGCAGATCGCGCACATGCTGGTAGTTAGAATCCGTGTCCTCGGCGATCAGTATGGTCTCTATTTGAACCTCTTCTTCTTCATCCATGTCCACAATCGGCCAAGACCCCGTCGCGCGCATATCGAAGACCGGTGAAACACCCATTTCGCCAATGGGCAGGGTCACACTAAAAACAGCCCCGGGACCATCGAATTGCTCCAATGCGATTTCACCGTCATGCAAACGTGCCAAGTGTTGTGCAATGGCTAAACCCAGGCCTGTACCAGGCTGGCTTCGGTTGTAGTTTCCATCCGCCTGAACAAAGGGTTTGAAAATCGCATATGCATTCTCTGAAGAGATCCCTGGCCCTGTGTCCCAAACACGAAACACGATGCTGTCACTCGCTGGACTCGCTTGCACTTCAAGCCCCACCCGACCCCCCTCAGGGGTAAATTTCACAGCGTTACTTACAAGGTTGATCAGTATCTGTTTGATCCGCAAAGGATCACCGCGAAACGTCTCTATGTCTGTGTTGTTCGCATAGGACAATTCAATCGACCGAGCGTCCGCCGCATTGCGAACCATCTGTATCACTGAATCGCACATCGCTTGAACGCCCAAAGTAGAGAAACTCAACTCCATGCGGCCTGCTTCAATCTTTGAAATATCCAAAATATCAGTGATCAGTGACAACAGATGTTTACCACTCTCCCGAACTGTCCGTATGGCATCAAGTTGTGGCGTTTGGAGGTCGCCGTATGCCCCTTCTCTGAGCGCTTCGGTGCAGGAAAGAATCGCGTTGAGCGGTGTTCGCAGCTCGTGACTCATCGTTGCCAAAAACTCATCCTTTTTCCTGCTTTGCTGCTCAACCTCGACACGCATTCTTTCTGCATCAAGGTTTGCCGTGATGTCGATTCCATACCCATGCACACGACCCGAGGCGTCATCCCGTTCATATCGAAAACCGTAGGTGGCACCCTCCACCTCGATCACGAAGGAGTGTGGTTCCTCCACAGTCGTTCGGAGCGCTTCAACCTCTTGCTGCAAAGCATCAAGGGATGGGGAACCATTGACCTGTTGTAAAGCAAGCAGATTCTCCGCAGCAGGATTGGCATAGGCAAGCTCGCCGGATGCCTCCAAGCAAACCACTGGGTTGGGATTGTCATCCGGAAACTGCAAGGCCATCGACAGGACTTGTCGCCCCTGGTCCGCATCGACAAGCATCCGCAGCGTTCGTTGGATGCTTCGCTCCGTCTCACCTGCGAACACCCACTGCGTACCGCCTGAAGTCTCCTGTTTTGGCAACTGATCTTCTTCATCCCGGACCAGCATCACCAATCGTTCCGGATCGACCACAGATGTCGCTTCCAGCAAACGTGTCTTCCGCTCTGGGTCCTCCCATGAGTCAGGCACCAATACCCATACCCCCGTATGATCCGGCTCCAAGTCCATTGGAACAGTAGCCATATGAAGGATGCGGACATGGTCACATCCTTCAAATCTCTTGGACCATAAAGCTTCTGCACCCACAGATGCGTCAAACACCCTGACAAGGGTTGTGTAGGTCGATTGTTTCAACATGACTCTCTCCATGTCCTATGCGGACATACTTCCATTGAGGGATGAATCAGGACGTTTGATCACGATGGGTTCCCGAATCCCCTTCAAACGCGCGAAATTATGTAGGCGTTCCAGCAGTGGTCCGGTGATGGTGGTGCCAGCACCCACCACCACAAGACGATCATCCACCGTTAAGATCTCCTCAAGAATCTCCATACCAATGCGAAGATCATTGAGTCGAATGGTCATCGCTCGCAACGAATACTCGGCGACTTCATCCAATATTTGGGCGTCCAGTGCCGTCAATACCGCAGGGTCATACCAACGGTCCTGACTATGCAAACGCAACTGAGCTTCATCGCTACTAAGTCCCGACTCAATCAACTGCTCAAAGTCGCGTGCAACACGAATGATTCGGCTCGCAATGGGAATGGTTCGGCCATCCAGATCGTCGAGCGGAAACCCTGTCCCATCGTAGTTCTTGTCTTGCCAATACACGATGTTGCCAATGCGATTCAACTCTGGAATGTGCGCAAGCACGCGACGACTGCTTTCAGGAATCGAACGCATGATGGCCTGCTCTCCACGGGTCAACTCATGATTGGAGCTTGATTTAAGCAACACGGAGTCTGGCACGGTGAGCCGACCCAATTGGCAAAACATGCTGGCCAACCGAATGGTGTCTATGTCGCTAATTCTCAGGCGCCGGGCCAGGTCAACTGCTCGTCGCTCCAACCGACGAGCCACACCAAAAGTTTCCGGATCGCGGACGGCCAATAGATCGCTCAGGACCTGCAAGGCCCCCTGCCAGGCCCGTTTCCGCTGTTCACGCTCGTCCATTAAACGCCGATAGCGATTGACCCGAAGGATGGTTTTCACACGCGTACGAAGCTCCATCCGGTCGTAGGGCTTTGAAATAAAATCGTCGGCACCAACCTCGAGTCCACGCAGCCTGGATTCCCTGTCATTGAGGGCGGTCACCATAATGATTGGAACTTCGCGGGTTCTCGAATCCGCCCGAAGTCGTTCACACACCTCAAACCCATCCATCCCTGGCATGGTGACATCCAATAAAATGAGGTCCGGATCAAGTTGAGGGGCCACCCCCAGGGCGTCTTCACCCGAAGCCACCACATGGACAGCATCGGTCAACTGACTCAACATCTGACGCGTCAGTTTTCGAACAATGGGGTCATCATCGACCACCAAAACCACCCCCTTGCTCTCGCTGCTTGGATGGGTTGAAGGTACGGATGGAAGTGAAGTTAATGAGGCTGGATACACGATGAAATCTCCGCTTGCGGCCGTAGAGTCGGAACAAACGGTGCGGAGCATTAGTGCCAGCAATCAAAAAGATGAGAAACAAAGCCTTCCCACCTGTGGGTACCCATCGATAAAATCGTGATACAACTACCCGTATCGACAAACTTTGAGTGAACCATGCCGATGTCCCTTTTCAACAAATCCACCATGGCAATGGTGTTGTTTTGTGGGCTTTCCGGATGCATGAAAACCACCGTCGCTGTTGAACCAACCCCACGGAAAGTCGACATCAAAACGGCCGACTACGTCGCCAGGGCTCACTTTTATTTCGTGGGTATTCACGGACACGCCATCTTCGACACAAAGAAACTGTGTCCTGAGGGAACCGAATGGATGCGAGACTACCGCTCCTTTGTCGATGGACTGATCTATGGCATTACCTTCTCCATCTACACACCCAAAACGGTGCTGATCAAATGTAGCGAAGGGAAACCGAGCGCACCCACCACCAGTGAGTCACCCACGCCGAAAGCTCCAGCATTTGAACTCAAGAACGCCACTCCCATTGACCAAGAAAGTTCCCAAGAGTCAGACACGTTGACTCCACCAGCAACAGACACGCAATCAACGATTGAAACACCTGCAGGAGCCGCAACACCGGCACCTGAAACACCGGCAGAAGCCGCAACACCGGCACCTGAAACACCAGCAGAAGCCGCAACACCGTCGGAAGAAAGCTCAGCAGGAGGGCAGTGAAATGATCAGCACCAAGAAAAACACGCGCGGCCATTTCCACAAAGCCCTGTACTTCGTCGCTTTGCTGTTTTCCGTGGGCTGCGGAAGTAAGGTCACCTACGTCAATGGGGACCTACCGGACTTCACGCCCAATGGCTTTGCATTCCACCACCACGCACTTGCATTGATAGAGCTGACCAAACCCGTACCCATCTGGGAAATCTGTAGAGAAGGGTTCTCAAGAATCGACTCCAGAGAGATCCCGGTAGCGACCTACTTGATCACGAGTATAACCAGGGGGATCTATACGCCCACCCTGACCTACGTTCAATGCAAAAGCAGCAAGGCCTACCTACTCCAGATCGACGAAAACGGTGCGGTTTCCAAAATTGCTCCGACCCAACCAACCAATGGGCCATCGTAAACAAGACTCACTTCACTTGGAGTACTTGAAGGCATAGGCGGCATAGATTGGGAAGGGCGAATCATAAGCCCTATCTTTCAAATAGGGCTGGGCCACAAGATTGTGACTCACCGCACCACCACCACTGTACGAACAAAGTACACCCGAACGCAGAAGTTCATCGTCGGATGCAAACGCCTTTCGCCAGGTCGTGAAAGACCCCAAACGCAGCCACCGGTCTTCACTCAAATCGAGTTGATAGAGCGCCAACCCGTTGAAGTCGATGACGTTGTCGCCCTCAAATGCCAGCATCAACTCCTTTTCCCGCTCAAAAAACCAGTCGCCTTCCACCTGTGAATTTACATCCCAATGAGTGACATCGGTACTGGCCAATACAATTACTGGACCCGTCTTGGCCTTTAGAACCAAGTGCGCGCCGTAGTGATGACCGCTACCCACAGCCTGGTTGCCCGTGTCCTCAACATATGCGGCGATATCGTCGTTTGAGCCATAGTTGAAGTCTGCGGATGGGTAGCCCACAACCGTTTGAAAATTCCCAAAATATTGGTCATACGCACCATGAAGATTCAGGTCCATGATGGCCAAGGGTGTAAAGCTTAAGCGACCACCAACACGCCCATGAGAGGGGCTTATCGATGCCGTTGCCAAGGTTTTAAGTCCCGTACCTTGAAACAGGGCACTGTCTTCTTTCTCAAACATGGGGAATCGGNCCCCATATTGCAGGTCTGCCTGCAAGCCAATGCGCCCGGAAGAAGCGGCCACCGTGGCATTGGTGACCGGCTTCGTATCGACCGCAAAGGCAGCTTGAGTCAGAAATATCGACAACATTGGAATCATGAATTTTCCAATTCAAAAGTGTTGAACTTACCAGTTTATACCTGTAGTGGCTGCGAGTCGAAAGTTACCAAGGACGTCCGGAATGTAAACCACATGGAAAGGTACACTGAAGTCACCCGCTTCAACGGTATAGCCAGCTGCTGTGGCGAGATGAAAGTAGTTTCCGGTGTCCTCTGGGTCTACCGCTGAAAGGTTTGGGCCAATCGCCAACTGCAGTTGATCTTGAATCTCAAACCCCACCAAAAGACTCGCAGAGGGCGCTGCAATGCTTTGGTCTAAGCCACTAATGGTGACATTCTGAATAAACAGCATGTCCAACCAAGACCCACCGTCGCGTGTTTGCTGAAGCTCAAAACCCATCGCAAACATACCAGGTGTCCGTAAACTGGCATCTGGATCGCCATCTGGATTGGCATCTGTCTTGAGCAACTGATGGTCCTCAAGACCACCCAAATAACTGTAGCCAAAACGCATACCTTTACGGGTACCCCAGTCTGTTCCAGCGATAGAAGTTGTCGAGAACATCAAACCCATGGCACAAATTGCTTTCTTACTAATCATTGTCTTCTCCCTTTTTGAGAAACATGTTCGTCCGGGAAAGCCCCCGGACAAGGCTTGGAAAAAATCGAAACATCGGAACGATGAGGGTTTCAACCCCTCCAACGAGCGTATCGTCTTTTTGACGACGCACAGCGTTCGCGATTTGGCGTGCGCAGCGGTCAGGACTCATTCCAGAGCTCTGGACCTGGGACTGCATCGCGTAGGCCTGCCCATCACCTTGTAGAGAATTGTAGCTAATTCTGGTGTCAACAAAACCTGGACAGACAGTGGTGAACTGAATGTTTTGGTCGGACAGTTCTGGCCGAATACTCTCAAAATAGCCGTGCAGGGCATGTTTCGATGCTGAATACCCAGCACGCATGGGCATACCGACACGCCCCAATACGCTGGAGACAACCACAACCTGACCACCCCCAGACGCCAACATCTTGGGCAATACACCTTGGGTCAATGTGATGGGTCCAAAGGTGTTGATCTCGAAAAGACGGCGAAGCACTGCCACATCCGTTTCCAGTGCCAAACTCCGCTGACTAATGCCAGCATTGTTGATGAGAATATCGACGGACTCACATACCGAATGAACATGCTGAATCGCAGACTCAATGCTTTTAGGGTCCTCCAGATCCAACATCACGATTCGGTGATTCTCTGGATTGTGGCAAGACCCCCTGACTTCTTCCAAAGCGTCCTCTCGACGCGCAGACAAAATCAAATGGGCGCCACATTGGTCCAACTCACGACTGAGCGAAGCGCCGATTCCAGATGACGCACCCGTAATCCAAACGGTTTTACCCTTGTAAAAAGTCTGATTAGCGCGAGTCGAAAGCCAAGAGGTGAACACCGAAAACTCCAATAGATGATGTACGCCCACTGATAAAGCAAGCCCCGTGCCAACATCGTAAGTATCTGTATTTGCTAAGTTTGAATGTTTTCGCCCCCACCTTTGTGTCGCCATTTGATTACACTTAAACAGCCGAGTGTAAACTTTTGTATCCACCGGTGGAAACTTGTGTTTCAATGGCGCGACCTTCAAGGAGCGAGCCATGTCATTTTGGACCAGTGGATCAGCAGCAGCCATTTTGTACGTGCTGGCATGTTTGGGAGGCGCCACACTTCTGCGAACCCGAATTGCTGCGCTTCAACGTTTGGGAATCCCCGACTGCATCATGGCGGGCGTGATCGGCCTGGTACTCGGCCCCAGTGTATCGGGACTTGTCCGCATCGATACCAGCGTACTCGAATCCGTGGTCTACCACGGATTGGCGCTGATATTCATCACCGTAGGACTGCAACGACCATCAAAAACTGGAAACAGCGGCGGCGGGAAATCTATGGCTTTCGCCATCCCTTTCCTCGCAGTCATGCAGGGTTTTATCGGTTTAGCGCTGGTGCTACTTATCAGTGCCATCACCGCCGAAGCGCTACACCCAGGCTTTGGTCTTCTGCTGCCTTTGGGCTTCAATCAAGGTCCGGGACAAGCGCTCTCAATGGGACAAGCGTGGGAAGCATCCGGACTGACAGACGGCTCGCAAATCGGACTCATCATCGCAGCCATTGGTTTCATGTGGGCAATCGTAGCCGGCGTCCCACTCATCGCATGGGGAAAACGGCGCGGCCTGTTGACCGCCCCTAAGACGGCGAATGCATCCGACTCAAACGCCCCCACTGAGTCACCCCTACCGCAACCAGAAGGCAGCTCGGTCGCCCCGCTCACCCTTCACTTGGTATTCATCGGGTGTGTCTACTTGGCGACCTACGGAATCGTTTCCAATCTCGCAGATGCCCTCAGCTCCAAACCCCAGCTTTCTGCAATGGTGTGGGGGTTTCATTTCTTGATTGGTGTAGGCCTAGCCCTCGCCCTTCGCACCATCGTGACCCGGATTGGTTCTGGAGCAGGGCTGCCATTGCACGATGGGCTGCTGGGCAGAACGTCTTCTGTAATGGTCGATGTTGTCACATGCTCTGCGCTCGCAGCCGTCCAGATTGGCGTCCTCAAGACTCATCTCATTCCAATACTCGTGATCACCACCGTTGGTGGTGGATTGACCTTGTTTGTGACCATTTGGCTCGCACGACGGGCATTCCCTGAATCGCCCTTTGAACACGGCGTGGTGCTGTTCGGCCTCGCGACTGGAACACTACCGATGGGGCTGGCCCTCCTGCGCCAGGTGGATCCAAAACTAGAAGGCCCTGCCCCCGCCAGCGCCGTACTCGGTGCCGTGGGCGCATTGGTGCTGAGCGCACCCCTGCTATTGGTCGTACTGCCCATCCCTGTGGGTGCATGGCCCGACGGATTTCCCGGAGCGGTATGGCTCACCACTGGAATTCTGCTGCTCTACTTGAGCTTGCTGCTGCTCGGCTGGTGGAAGCTCGGAAACTTACAGTTCACAAAACCCATGGCCCAACTCTGGCCACCTTCAAAGGATGATGCATGATGGCCACCAACCTCTTGCCTCCGGCAATCAAGAAAGTCGCGTCAATCGACGCAGGACTCGCCCGAGAATTGGAACAAAGCTATTCGCGTCTGCTCATGGCTGGAGACGCCATGGTCTGGGCGCAAAGCCTCCTCCCTGAATTGCTGGCAGCGCAGGGACCTTCAGCACGCTTGGAAGTCGTTGTCTCACAAGCCCGAGCGTTGACGGAAATCCCCCAAATTTGGGCCGTCACTTGGGACGGCAATCCTGAAAAATCAGATGTAAGCTATTCGGCTGTTGCCGGAGATGGCTCTACCGCTCCATCNCCATCAGACATCTCATCGACGATCTTAGCCGAAGTGATTGTCAATGGGCGTCCCGCTTGGGCAGACGATGCGCGAGCAGATGCTCGCTTTGCATCATCTGAAAGCATCCAATCCTATGGGCTGCGAAGCATCGCTTGTCTCCCAATTGGCCAACGTGGCGCACTCTATCTGCACGACCCTGATCAACCCGGACGGTTCGATTCTACAACACGGGCTCGCCTAACGGCCTTGTGTTCTTTGGCCGCATACTTCGTCACCACAACACAAGGGGATGACCTGATCCCACGAGCCCCCTTGGTGCCTGGAATGGTCGGCCAAGCCCGGAGCATGGATGAACTTTCCAGAAGCATTCATGCATTCGCAAAAATGCCCTGGCCCATTCTAATCTTGGGAGAGACAGGAACTGGAAAAGAGGTGGTTGCCAATGCCGTACACCGATTGTCGGCCCTCAAAGATGGGCCATTTGTACCCGTGAACTGTGGGGCCATCCCCAGTGAACTCGCCGAAAGCATCTTGTTTGGACACGAACAAGGCTCTTTCACGGGCGCCAATACGTCGAAAGAAGGACTGGTCTCTCGGGCGCAAGGCGGCACCCTATTTCTGGACGAAGCGGGAGAGCTAGAACCTCGATTGCAGGTCAAACTCCTTCGACTGCTACAGGAAGGCACCTACGAAAAAGTCGGAGGCGCTGAACCCATGCATTTTACGGGCAGAATCGTTGCCGCCACACACAGGCCACTCGACACCGAACTTGGAGAATTTCGGGAAGACTTGTATTACCGCCTTGCTGCATGCGTCTTGAGAATCCCACCACTGCGTGAACGTTTAGAGGATGTGCCTGTACTGGCCGACCATCTACTACAACGGGCCTTGGAGTCTCTTCCAGAAGCCCCAGCATTGACATTTTCAAGTGAAACACTCGCCCTACTCGCCGCAAGACCATGGCCTGGCAATGTTCGGGAACTGGAAAACAGCATTCGTGTAGCTGTCGCCCACTGTATGAGGTCTTCAGATACAGAACTTCTACCCAGTCACTTTCCGCTCAGAGGCCTGGACACTGCCGAAGAAGAGTCCACCAAACTGGCCGTAGCCACCGAGCGATTCCAAAAACAAAAAGTGCTCGCTGCATTGGCAGCGTGCGATGGGAACCGCTCCAAAGCCGCAAAAACACTTGGGGTCTCCCGACAATGGCTGCACCGACTCCTTCAACGATGGGAGGCCGACGGTGAGTGAATTCGAACAATTACTAGAGTCTATGGTGCCAGGAATTGGGACCTTGGACCCAAACCCTATGGAAGCCCCCCCTTTCCCCTCAGGCATAGGACTCAGCCCCAAACGCTGTATTGGACGGGGCGGTACAGGATGGGTGTACGAAGCGGAAGACACTTCCCTGGGCAGAACCGTTGCGGCAAAAATCAGTCGCGCCGATGGCGGGCCAAATGCCGCTGCCGCCATCCTAAAAGAGGCACAAGTCACCGCAGCCTTGGAGTGCCCTGGGGTGCTACCAGTCCATCGTGTAATCAAACTTGGAGAGCAAGTCTGTGTCACCTTTCAACTCGCCCCTACCACGACACTAGCGGACATCGACAGGGACGACTTCACCCAAGAGCAACGCTGGACAATCCTTCACAGCATCGTTCAAACACTGGGACACGCCCACGAAAAGAATGTGTGTCATGGAGACATCCACCCGCGCAACATCGCCATTGGAAACCAACGTGAGGTTTACGTGATGGACTGGGGAGGAACCAAAAACGCAGACTCCAGCTTCACAGGACATCCTGGGTATGCTGCACCCGAACTTCTGAACGGGAAAGCGCCTACACCAAAAACAGACCTGTATTCCTGGGCTGCGATTGCTTGGGAAATCATGTTTGGGACACCCATTCGCAGCATCATCCCAAAGGAGTCCGTCGGTGAAGCAATCCAGCGATGGCGAACCGAAAAACCTCCCACCCTACCCGATGGAGTGGATGAAGAACTCGGCTCTCTGATACTCGCCTGCCTGAGCAATCAACCCAGTAAACGGCCAACTGTGACTTCTGTCGATCAATCTCTACATTCCTTCCTTACCGGTCACTCTGAACGGTCCCGTCGGATGAACGAGTCAGCAGAGCTGACATCCCATGGCCGAACCCTGCTGGACGAATACCAAGACATCCAGGAACGGCTGCAGGACGAAATCCGAGTGGTCTCTATTCAACGAACCAAGATTCCAGACTCGGCTCCCGCAATCCAAAAGCGACCCCTGTGGGATGCTGAAGATCGACTCAGTTCACTCATGGTTCAACAAGAACAGACCTGGGTCAAAGCGGTCGAAGAAACCCTTCAAGCACTGACACTTTTCCCCGACAACCACGATGCCCACAGCTTGATGGCAGAGCTATGGTGGCTCCGGTTTCGCCGGATGGAAGCCTGTTCGGCCACAGGAGAGATCGAGGTTTCACTCAAACGGATCCGCAAATTCGACGACGGAAAATATACGCGACTACTAGAAGGGGCCGCCTCTGTCTCACTCGAGTCAACAGAGACAAATGCTTCCGTGCGCATCGAAGGCTTTCAAGAAATAGACCGACAACTTCAACCCTTCTTACTGGAAGAGACCACACTTCCACTTGAACGATATGAAATGGACCCAGGTTCCTGGATCTTCACCATTCAATCACCCGGAAAAGCGCCCATCCGGTACCCGGTATCCCTGAAGCGCAGAGAACATCACCGTGGAAGCTTGAAAGGGCACACCACAGCCGAAGTTGGACCCGATTGGGTCTATGTTCCTGGAGGTTCTTTCCAGATGGGCGGAGATCCCATTGCCCGCCAAGTGGCCTGGAAAGCCGGTGGGCGAGGCCCCATGCGCACCTTCAGTTCCGGGGGAGACCCCTTGGCCAAAGAAGCTGTCGAATCATGCAGCCCCACCGTTCGCGACTTTTTCATGATGAAAACATGTGTAAGTAGCGCCCAGTACCTGGAGTTTCTCCAATCCATCAGCGTAGAAGAAGCATCGGTACATGTACCCGGTGAAGCGGGCTTGTACGGTAACTTCCGGCCCTACTGGACCCGCAAGGACGATCAATGGCTCTTGCCCCCTGACTGGGATCCCCAATGGCCCGTCGTTGCTGTCAACATTGAAGATGTAAGCGCATTCGCTGCGTGGATAAGCGAACAACAAGGACGATTATGCCGGCTGCCGACTGAAGAAGAATGGGAAAAAGCAGCCCGAGGCGTCGATGCCAGAGCATTCCCTTGGGGGTCTTCTTTTGACCCCACATTCGCACACATGCGGCGCTCTCGGACCGGAGTCCCGGGCCTTCACCCGGTAGGCCAATACTCGACCGATTGTTCCGTGTACGGATGCATGGACATGGCTGGAGGTGTCCGAGAGTGGACTGGATCCACTTTCTCAGAAGGCCAAATTGTCGTTCGGGGCGGAAGCTGGAATGATGACATTGACGAACTCCGGTGTGCAGGCAGGCGCGGTATGCCACCCCACTTCCGCTCAAGCAGCGTCGGGTTCAGACTGGTCACGGATTCACTCCTCCCACAGAACAAGCAGTCCTGAAGACTCAAAAATATTAATACCGAACAGCTAAACTGACTGAATGCTGAATCCAGCACACCAGAACTGAGTTCCAAAAGAATCATTCCATGACGGCCGACAAAGCACCCCATCACACAAATCGTGTTGCTCGCTACTACGAACAAAACACATCTTCCTTTCTTCTTCTTGGAAGCGATGGCGGCTCATCAGCCATCCACATCGCATTGTGGCCTGAAGGTGTAAACACTGTCGAAGACGCAATGAACGTGGCTCATGACTTGATCTATAAAGCCATTCAGGACACACCCATTCCGATCACCCGAGTGGCAGATCTGGGCTGTGGGGTTGGCTCCGCGCTTCTCTATTTACGGAATCGACTATCAACAGATACTCAGCTTGAAGGACTGACGATAGGCACGCTGAATAAGCATCAAATCCACACAACAAATGACTCGCAGATTCGCATTCAAAGCGGTGACTTTCACAAAGCCGCCAGCCTATTGCCCCAGTGTGAGTTTGCTTTCGCAATCGAAGCATTTGCCCACGCAGCAGCACCGGATCAATTCTTCCAACAAGTAGGACAATTGCTTCCACCGGGCGGAAGATTGGTCATCATCGACGACATCTGTACGACGGAAAAACCACCCTCAAAACATCTCAACAGATATCGGTCCAATTGGCTGACACCAAGCGTCCTGCCCTTGTCTACACTCGACAAATACGCCACAAAGGCCGGCCTTGTTCGCACCGAGACAAAAAACCTCACCCCATGGATTCACTTGGGCCGGCCTCGAGACGTACTGCTCCGGTGGTCCCTACCCCTGTGGTCCTGGACTGCACGGTGGTGGAATTACGCCAAATCCATGCAAGGCGGAGACGCACGACAGCGGTGTCTTGAAAACAACGAAACTGAATTCACGATGCTGATCTACGAAAAACAAGACGCCTAAATAGACGCTACGGAGCTTGTTTCGAAGAAGCACTGCTCGCGTTTCGACTCGTGTACTGCTGTAGATACGACTTTAGCTTTCTACGCTTTCTGCTTTCACTTTCAAACTGTGCCGCCAATTCCGCATCATCCACAATGATGGCCCTCAAGTTCCTTAGGTTTAGCGTAGAGAAGCGACCTGACCGAGTGTCGTACAGCAACTCGACCAAAGACTCCTTCGCACGCTGGCCCTCGCCAGAAGGAATGTTTGATACCGCAACCGTCTTTCCGTACAAATACGGGCCTATCGGTTCCACCGGAACATAGTTGCTAAAGCGCTTCACTGGGCTTGGAAAACTCGGGTAAAGATACAGTTGAACCCCATCACTCAACGCAAATATTGAACCCATCGAGCGCGCTTGATGCCGATCGAGGTCCAGTTGGTACAGCTGTACCTTTGTGGATCGGAAAAACCCCACCACATGATGGGTGTATTGCTTCAAACGTGCGGGAAGTTCGCGGGATGGCAACCCATCCTGCACCGACTGGAAATCGTCGTAGACGCCGGCTTTTGGTACCGCAACCGATGAAGCGCCTACGCAAACGTTGGCACCGAAACTCCAAAGCAGGGGTAGCAATACCAGGCGCAGCATCCACCTTTGCCTTGTACGTTCAAACATGAAACTTCCGATACAAAGCCAAACCCACCAATAGACAAGCATCGCAGTACATCTTCAACTGTTCCTCGTTATCGAAAATTACACATCCACAATGGTACAGGACGGACCCTCATGAACTGAACGGTCATGGAAACCTGTTTGCCATCGACACCGCTCTGACTTCACACAGAAGGTCTACCCGACTTCAACCACCATATGGCAAAGCTGAATGGTGAAGTTGAATCTTCAAAGCGCCTTGCGCATCTCGCACATAGACAAAGGAATACTCAACCTTGAGTTCGGTTCCATCTTGTTGCTCAAAAAAGTAGTTCCCCATCGCGATTCCCACATCACCTTGGGACACACAACCCGTGTTTTCGAAACGAACTGAAACCCATGGTTCAAGTGCGAATCCACCATCTTCAGCAAAGTCTTCATCTCTTCCAACAAAGTAAGAAACTGCAGACTTGAGCGTATTCCTGAACTGCTGCTTGGCTGCTTTTGTAGGGCCGAACAATAAACTGCCATCGAGTACGTAGTGGCTCTTTACATGAGACACGGCATGCTCATACGCCTCTTCCCACGTTGCCTTAGCGCCAATCTCAACCACACCGCGGCCCCAGGATTCCTGGGCAGCAATCATTTCCTGTCGTTCCACCGTACACACCCCATTGTTGAGACCCTCAGATAACGCCTGTCTCGTGTTTTCCAACATTTCAAACAGCAAAGTACACAACATTCCTGAGCGCATGCACGATGGCCTGCCAACCCACTGCTGCCGTAGCGGTTACGAACAGCGAAACCTTCGGAACCTTTTAAAGACTTCCGCAACTAAACTCCTGCTGGAGCGCCCATGACATACCAAACACTGTTGATGGCCTGTATCTTCGCTGCATGTGCCACAAAAGCGGAAGACACTGGAACCACCGCCCCCGCCGATGCGGACGCGGATGCGGATGCGGACGCCGATGCCGATTCGGACGCAGACGCGGATACTGACGCCGATGCGGATGCGGACGCCGATGCGGATGCGGATGCGGACGCCGATGCGGACGCCGATGCGGACGCCGATGCGGA
>PALY01000106.1 GCA_002707085.1 Deltaproteobacteria bacterium | reverse complement strand
GAGGCAAAAATTGCCGACACGGCCGGGGCCACAGCTGGCACAGCCGGAACCATCGGGGCCATGCGAAAGCAGGCGCCTGGACGTGTGGGATGGATGGAGCTCAAGCGGCAGGCACCGAGCGGCAATCGCCGTGTGCCCATCGAGCAATACGCCCGCAACCTCAGAGAGTTCTGCACCACACAGGCGGCGCGGGGTGCAGGGGTGGTCTTTGTGATGCTGCCGAACAGGAATGACCTCACTGGCAGAGTCGCTGACCCGCCGTGGGCGCCGTATCGGCAGGTCATGCGAGAGGTGGCCAAGAGCTGCCGCTCACCGGTGGTCGATCTGCCCAAGGCCTTTGCCCGCGACGGACGGCCCCACCTCTTCTTGGACGAGATGCATCCGAGCAAGCTGGGCCATCAGCTCATGGCCGATACCGTCGCGGAGACCCTGAGGGTGGCGGGATGGCCCGAGCGTGCCATTGGGACGACCTCCCCGTCTGGACCTCCGCCATCCGTGGCAGACCCCTTCGAGGGCAAGGGAAACCAGCTCGGGCTGTTCGGCGGATAGGCTCGGGGCGGCCGCGCAGTCATTGTCCTTGCTGGCGCTGGACGTTGACCGAGTGGGTCGCGAATCCCTGCTCAGCCTGACTTAGCTTTTTGAGCCCTGGCATCACTGTATGGGTTAGACGCCGACCGTTGGGGGAAACATGTACAAGACCTTGAGCCTCGTGCTCCTGCTTCCGGTGCTCGCCTGCACAGGAACGGAGGACGAGAAAGACAGCACCGGTGGCGGGGCGGACCTTCCTGACCAAGCAGGTGATGACTCCGGCACCGCGACGGCCGATGATGCGGATGCCGATGCGGATGCCGATGCGGATGCCGATGCGGACGCCGATGCAGACGGTGGTCTGGGCGACTCGGGTGAGGCATCGGACGACGAGATTGTTCTGCCTTCAGGCCTGAACGGCGAAGAGGTTGAGTCGCGGCGACCAGCACCGGAGTTTGTGGCCACCAATCGCGATGGCGCGACCCGCGCTCGGGAAGACCTGACCTACAGGCCCACCGTGATGTGGTTCTACCCATACGCCGGGACACCTGGTTGAACGCTTGAGGGTTGCGGGTACCGCGACCTCTACGAAGAGTTTGAAGCGCTCGGTGTTCAGATTGTGGGTGTCAGCTTTGCGAGCACATCCGATCTCCAGGACTGGGCAGATGACCAGAGCTTCCAGTACGAGCTGTGGGGGGATGACAACAAGGATCTGGCCATCTACTACGGCGCCGCGACGCCCTCGCAAGGGGCCCCTGACCGGATGACGGTGCTGCTGGATGCTGAGGGCAATCAGCTGCTCAGCTACAACGTGGGCTTGTTCTCAATCTCCTCCCATCCCAGGGATGTCCTCGAGGACGTGCAGGCCATCTTCGGAGAGTAATCCTGCAAGGTCTGGTGTCGCACCGATGCGCAGCACCATCAGTTGTCGTCGCGGTTCCGCCAGTCGTCGCCGAACACTTCCTCACACACATCCTCTCGACTGACAGCTTCGTCGGTTCCGAAGAGGCAGCGCGCGATCTCGCGCCACGTGTCGTTCTCGTAGGGCAGGAAGTCTTCGTCACACTGCGTGGGCAGGATGTTGTCCGCCTGCTCGCAGATGTGCCGTGAGTGACATCCGTTCCAGATGATGAATTCATCAGGAAAGCACTCGGCGAAGTCGATGGGATCGAGCTCAGTGTCCCAGACATCCCAGTCCTCATCGCTAGGGCCAGGTGTGGAGTGGGTCACGATGATGACCATCGCGATGTTGTCCTCTTGGTGGGCCTTGATGCGTTGGAGGCGTTCCTCAGGCGGATTGTCGATGCGAATGATGCGCTTTCGCGGGTAGTCCTTGCGGAGTTTTGCCTTCACCTCGGGGCACTTGTTGCGAACCACACGCCTGTCATCCCGTGGGCCGAAGATACAGATCAGGTAGATGTAGCGCCCGTCTGTGTCGAACTCATCGAGGGCCTCGTCCTCAGTCTCGCCTGGCGGCACATCGGCGGCACCTTCCTCAACCCAGGAGAAACCTCCTGTGTCTTCGGGGGTGAAGGCCTGGGCATTCGCAGTTTGAATGGTGGCGGCGACAAGCAAGCCTGTCAGCAGCTGGAGTGTTCTCTTCATGGGTACCCCCTGGTGTGGGCCGGTTTCATGTGTTCGGGTGTTCCGGGGGCGCCTCAGGGTACGGAACATTCCACCGACCACTTGAGCAGTGGCTGGATGATGGGGCCCGATGTCCGCCGACTAAATCAGGCCGAGCGTACCGGTCGGCTCCCAGATTTTGATATCCAGCTCGATGCCGTTTGCAGCGGCGGCCCGGGCCATGACCTCTCGATAACGGCCCACATTTGGATCCATCTCGAAGGCCACGCTGAACCAGCAGATCTTTGTGATGCCCCAGTCCGAGAGTGTTTGTGCCACTTGGTCAGCCCTCGCCGTGATCTCGTCGGGCTGGAGCAGGTGGTCGTAGTAGGGCAGTGGGTGGTCGGCGTTGATGAGACCGTACTGACCCGACAAGATCCCAAAGCGTGCCTCGGCCCCCTTCGCGGCTGTGGCCACACCCGAGATGCGCTCAGAGGTGTAGCGCTTAATGGCGGGAAGGTCGTCCGCTGCACCGTCCTTCTCTGCAGAGCAGTACGTGGCGAAGAGCTCCATCTATGCTTTGTCCACTCGGCACTGGAATCCAATGCACCGCTGCTCGTCTTGGGCGGCCTCCTCATCCTCTGCCTCAATCTCGTTGAGCAGGATGCCCACCTGGTGCATCTGATCGCGGGTGAGGCCGACGCTCACGATGCGGTCTGAGCTGATGCCTGGCACCAGCGTTGTCAGCACCGCCACGCTGTCCGCGTCCTCGAGCGCGGCCATGACGTTTCGACCGATCTGGTCGGTGGGCGAGATGAGCTCCGCCATCGCGGTTGGGGTCTCGCCATCGGGAACATTGGGGTCGGTTTTCTCGCTCATCTGAACTCCTCGAGGGGGTACGATGGCACCCGCGGCGTCGACTGTCCATGGGGGCAGACCGACAAGCGAAGGAAGGCGAGATGACAACGGGCAAGCGGACACGGGGATCAGCGGGTGTTGCCATCACCAGGTCGAGGGTCTGTTCGTGAACGAGCGCAAGGAGCGAAAGCGACGTCCGACGCCGCCGCTGACGGTGAAGTGGCTCACCCTAGAGGCGGTGCGGCACCTGGAGCGCTGGCCAGCCAGCGAGCGTCGGATTCGCGAGCTGCTCTGGAAGCGGGTGAAGCGCGCGCAGTCCTTCCATGGCGGCACCCGAGAGGAGGCCGCCCCGCTGGTGGCGGAGGCCATGCAGGCATTGCTTGAGTCGGGGATGGTGGATGATGCGCGCTTTGCCGCCTTGTGGGTGAGCTCCTTGCGCCGTCGNGGCACGAGCATGCGCATGATCCAGCAGAAGCTCCGCACCAAGGGGGTGGCCTACGAGCACATCCAGTCGGCGCTCGCTGGGTATGAGGATGACGACGGTGAGGACGCCGAGCTGGCCTCTGCTCGCGCCTACGCCAAGCGCCGGAGACTGGGGCCCTACCGGTATCCACTGGATGACTCGCGGGAGCGCCGACAGAAGGATCTCGCGGCCATGGCGCGCGCTGGCTTTTCTTACGGCGTCGCCTCAGACGTCTTAGACCCCAGTTGAGCCCTTTGGAGGCACCATGCTCGCACCACTGAATGTCTTGGGTACACCCATCAAGCCTTGCTCTACCGAACCAATGACCGGTTGGTTTCGGGATGGCTGCTGCAACACCGACGAGAACGACCACGGGTCCCACACCGTGTGCTGTCGGGTCACGATGCCGTTCCTCGAGTACCTGGCGGTGCGCGGTAACGATCTGATCTCGCCCGCTCCACAGCACGGCTTTCCTGGCCTCAAGGATGGGGACCAGTGGTGCGTGTGCGCCGCGAGCTGGCGTGCCGCCTATCAGGTGGGCGTGGCGGCCCCGGTGGTCCTTGAGAGCACGCACGCCCGGGCCCTCAGCATCGTTCCGCTCGAGGAGTTGATGGAGAACAGCCTCGGTGAGGAGGCCTGAGGGCTTGTCGCGCTGGCCTGCCCTGGCAGTCGGCCTGCTGGCTTTCTGTCTTGCCCTCACCGGTATAGCGGATCGGGATCTCACCGGAGACGAGGTCGCCATCTTCACGGGCACGCCCTCCGAGACATGGGCGCTGGCGCTTGGTCTGGACTCCGCCTTTACCGGGCACATGCCGCTCAGCTACTGGATGCGGTGGCCGGTCCTGGAGGCCTTCGGCTGGGACACAGTCTGGGCGTGGCGGCTGCATGCGGCTGTGGGCTTTGCGCTGGCCGCGGGCATCACCGCCCTCACCGCGTCTGGCTGGGGCTTGGCCGCGGGACTGCTCGTGGCCATCTCACCGGTCGCGAGCTTCCACGGGATGGAGAGCGCCAACTATGCCTGGACCATCGCGCTGGGTGCTGTGGTGGTCGTGGCGCTCCAGCAGCCAGAACGCCGTCGCTGGTGGTGGGTGGCCGGGCTGGTGCTCGCCGCCTTCAATGATCTGTACGCCCTGTGGTTAGGGCTCGGAGCGCTCTTGGCCCTGCTGATGGTTCACCGATCTGCCTGGCCGGACCTCAAGCGGCCCCTCGGTGTGCTCGGCTTGCTGACTTTGCCGCTCGTGGTGTGGATGCTCATCCGCATGGGGGTCGCAGGGGAGGCGGCCTCGGTCGGAATGCACGCCGACGCGGCCTCTTCGGACACCACGCTGTGGTCGCTCTGGTTGGGGCGGGTGCAGCGATTCGGTGGTGCGAGCTTCTTGGGCTACGCCTCTGGCCGCGAGTCTGGCCTCTGGGATCAGTGGCCCAGCGTGGTGCTGCCTCTGGCTGTCACGATTGGAGCCTTGAGGGCGCGTGCGCCCTGGGCACGGACAGCGGGCTGGGTCATGCTGGGTGGTCTGGGCTCTGCACTGCTTGCATCGGGCCTGGTCTGGCTTGCTTTCGGGCGGGTGCTGCCGATGGAGCCGAGGGTGCTGGTGGGTCTGAGCCCAGCCTTTGCCCTGTGTGTGGTGGCGGCCGTGAGCGAGCTTGGGCCTAGGCGACGCGTCTTGCTGGGCGTCATCATGACCATCATGGGTGCCGCCACGCTGGGGCAGCAGCTGACCCTCAGCACCCTGCACACAGATGCTGCAGCGTTTGTGGCCGAGCGCGCCGCATCCGATGATGTGGTGCTGGCACCAGAGCGGATTCAGGACCGCCTGCTCGAGGCCGGTGTGACTCAGGCGGAGCGCTGCTTGAATGCGATGCCGGAGTCAGGCCAGACGGTGTGGTGGATTCAGTCTCAGCCGATCGAGCATCCCTTCACGTGGAAGGGGTGTCTGGACTCGCGCGGGCATCAAGTGGACGTGGACATGACGGGCTGGCGACTCGCTCAGACCTGGACGATAGGGCCGCCGGAGCATGAGCGCAGCGCCGCAGGCTTTGTGAGGCCGGTGGCGGTCTTTGAGTGGGTGAGCGAGACCGGTCAGCCTGCTCTGAAGACTGGCGAGATTGGCCTCGATCGTGCGTTCCTGGATGGGTTGAGCTGGGCCAGCATTGAGACGTCACGGCGACGCCCTGAGGCAGGCTGGCGGTCCCTGCGGTGGTTTGACCTGGCTGAGGACGATGTGCCCGTTGTCAGCATGCGCCAGCCTGCGATGAGTCGGGTGGAGGTGCGTGCTCGGGCAGCACACTGGGGGTGGCTGCCGGAGTGGTCGCTGCTTGACCCCTTCCGCCGGGACGTTCAGGCTTGGGAGTTGATGCTGGTCGATCCTCAGATATTGCGCGCGAACTGGAGACTGCCCGCGGTCCCATTTCAGAACCCGATCTGGGTGGTGTGCCGCCGGCTGATCGTGATGGCGTGTACCGTCGTGCTGCTGTTTGCGGCCCTGCGTCGGCGGACCGCATGAATCGGACGCGCTGGGTTGGTCTGTTCACAGCGCTCGTCGCGGCGATGATGGGCAGTCGCTTGCTGCGCTGGCCCATGGAGTCATACGGCGACTCGGCCGCCCAGTACATCGAGCACTTGGCACGACTACGGATGCTGGAGCGCATCCGTGAGGGGCTGCCTGCTGGCCCGCTGGAGGCGCTCAAGGCCCTCGATGGGCTGTACCCACCGGGGCTTCACCTGGTGGAGCTGGCCTGGGGTGGGATCTTTGGACACGGGGCAGAGGCGGTGCTCTGGCTGGGCTTTGTGTGGTGGCTGTTGCTCTGCGGGGCTGTGGCCAAGCTGGCGCAGCACCTGGCACCCGATGTGGAGGGCGTGTTCGGCACGGCCTTCCTGGCGACCGCCTTGGTTCCGGCGCTTCAGGCCACAGCGCTTCGCAGCTACTACGACCTGCCGATGACGGCCTTGCTCTGGCTGTCGATGGCGGTGGTCACGAGCGGGTTGGCCTGGCGCGGTGTGCTGGCTGGGCTCTGCTTGGTGGGTGCAGTGCTGATCAAGTGGACGGCGCTGCCGTTTGGCGTGGTCATGATGCTGTCGCTCGTCGGTGTGCAGGGACGGAGCATCGTGCGCCCGGTGATGTCTGCACTCAGCCTGATGCTGCTGTGGTCTGTGGTCTTCATCGGTGTGGGGGCGGAGAGCTTCTCGACCATGGGTGGGGCGACATTTCAGCCCGCGCCGGGCGTGAGCGTCGCCGGTGCTGAGGGCCCGGCCCGCTGGCTGGCGGTGGCCATGGCCAACATGAGTCAGTGGGATCTCGAGCGGCTGCTGTTCTATCCGTGGCGTCTCGTGGCGACGGTGCTCTCTCCCGTGGGTGCGCTGGTCGTGGGCTGGGCGGTGCTCAGGGGCTGGGCGCATGTCAGGCCCGCGCTGCGCCTGGTGGTGCTTGTCGGCCTCGGCCAGGTGGCCTTTCTGCTCTTGCTGGTGCCCATTCAGGATGACCGCTTCATCCTCACGCTGGCGCCCGGGCTGGCGCTCTTGGCCGCGCTCGGGCTGCGGGGCTCAACCCGGCGGGTGGCGGTCGCTGCGATGCTGCTGGTCGCTGCGGATGCGCACCTCTGGACGCCGGCGACGACAGCTGGGGACGGCGATCCTTGGCCGGCGAGCCGGGACGGGAAGGCGTGGTCTCCGCGCCTTGGGATGTCTTCATCGGTCGACCGCCGAGGGTGGAGCCGCAGCACCGATATGCGCGATGACAAGACGGCGGAGAGAGCGCGGCTGTGGTCGGCCATCGTCGGCTGCGGCGGCGGTGTGGTGGATGCGCCTGAGCGTCTCCTTACGCCCACGGGTGACCTCAACTGGTGGACCTATCGACGGACCCTCGCCGTACTGAACGGTGATGCGGTCTCGGCGGTGTGGCGTGGAGAGCCTGGTGCGGGCGAGCGGCCGCCTCAGATCTGGGTGGGCTCTGGGTCGCCTGGGCCAGACAGTCGGTCCGGTCCGCCCGGGGGCTGGCACACCCTCACGAGCGGTGCGTGGCGCTTGGCGACGCCCAGGCCGTGTGCGCTCCCGGATGATGGCTGAGGCTGGGCGCATCAGAACATCACATCGTCACTCGACACGGTAGGGCCTGCATCCTATGAGGCCCGCCGCGAAGTCGAGCGACCATTCATGTCTCTGAACAGCACCTCAGCCACCACCCTCCGGACCCTCGCGGTGTCGACTGCGCTGTTGTTGGCCGGGCAGGCCGCTGAGGCCAATTGCGGCATGGACGTCTGCCCCATGCATGCGTCGGAGCACGGGGATGGGTTTCCGCTTCGACCGATCGTCGGGGCCCGCTACACCACTGTGGCCTCCGATGCAGCCGTCCTCGAGACCACGGTGGGTGGGCTCTACCAGGTCGCCGAGCCCATCCAGCTGGGTGTCCTCGTACCGGTCGTCTCTGTGAGTCAGGCGGATGAGCGCACGACGGGCCTGGGCAATGTGGTGGCCTTTGTGAGCGGGGCCATTCTCGCGGCACCGCAGACTGTGGTGCTGAATGCGGGGCTCCAGCTTGAGCTGCCCACGGTGTCTGNCCCAGCGCTTGGTGATGGCCACTTTCTCTTGATGCCCACGCTGCAGGCCGGCTGGCACCCAGGCAACGGGGTGCTCATGGGGACGCTCGGGTGGGGGCGTGTGCTGGATGGTGGGCACAAACACGGTCACGGCGGCGACGGCCACGAGGGTCATGATCACGCGGCACATCACCAGGGAGAGGCGGGTGCGGCGTCCACACCTGAGACCATCGTGAATCCTCATGCGAGCTCAGAGCTGCTGCTGAGGCTGGACGGGGGTGCGCACTTTGGTGTGGGTGACCAGCGGCTGCGGCTGACTGCGCGGATGGATGGCGTCAGAGAAGTCGCGGGCGAAGGGGAGTCTGACTTGATCGTCAACCTCGGTCCTGCGGTGGGCCTTGTGGGTGAGCGGCTGACCGCGGAGCTCTACAGCCTGGTGCCGGTGAGCAAGGCCCGACGGTATACCAACCGGACGGGCATTCGCTTTCGGCTGGAGTGGCCCTGAGTCGATTCGCGGTATGCCGACCTTGACGGCAGCTTATTATCGGGACAACTTCAGCTTGAGCCGGCCCTGTCCGATGGAGGGGTTGGTACGAACTTTCACAGCGTGAAGATGGATATGGGGGCGCACTGGCTTCGACGGGGCGACCGATGATGAGTGGGCGTCGCAGGCTGAGGTACGGCCTTTAACTGTCCAATATTGGTTCAATTGCCAACAACAACAACCACTTCGCGGCTACAGCTGTAGCTTAGTGAAGTCTGGGGACTTCGTGAGCCCCAGTGCTCAGCGGTGAAACTGACCCGACCACCGCTGGGTATATTTTAGGGTTCGGCAGCGATGAGGGGGAGGTCTCGTGACTTCATCGTGGTGTTTATCACGCGGCTGACAGCTTCTGGAAAGACAGAGCGACACCCGCCGGGGGGTACCCGGAAGGCGTACGTATCTCATGATTCTTAGGCGTTGCGGACGTGGGTTCAATTCCCACCGCCTCCACCATCTCTCGTTGCACTCGTTCGGTTCCTGCGGTGGGAATTGAACGCGCAGCGTTGGCCCCACAAGGGCCACAAAAGGGTGCCAAAAGGCACGCTTTTGAGCGCAGCCGGACAGGCGTCGAACCCCTGAAGAAGTCCGTCTGGCACTGTGCGGTCGTGGCTGTCGTTGCACTCGTTCGGTTCCGGTCGGCTCCACTGCCCAGGGTGCTCTCCGCACCCCGGTCTGGTTCGTCGAACCACCGCTCCGCGTTCGCAAGCGAACCAGTGGGAATTGAACGCGCAGCGTTGGCCCCACACGGGCCATGAAAGGGTGCCATTGGGCACGTTTTCAAGCGCAGCCGGACAGGCATCGAACCCCGGAAGAAGTCAGTTTGGCACTGTGCGGTCGTGGCTGTTGTTGCACTCATTCGGTTCCTGCGATGGGAATCCAAGCGCTCTGGGGCGCGTGGTTTCGGTCGGGAGCCGGAGCCCGACGCGGGCCTGTCCGATCGACGCACGCTGTGCCCAAAATGCCAATCGACCCAGGGCCCTTCGGATTCGCATTGGTGTGCGCTATCGTAGGGGAGGAACCGCGCGCTGGAGGTCCTTTGAAGACGATGCACCGACGGCCACTCGAGAGGGTCCGGCGCTGGAGTGCGTGGGGGTCGATGGCTCTGCTGTTCGGGTGTGGTCCGACCCCAAAGTCGTCCGGACCGCCCGTGCCATCGGGTGAGGACACGGCTCTGCCATCGGGTGAGGACACGGCTCTGCCACCGGTCGACGAGCCCCCAGAGGAGTGTCAGGTCGACGGCCCGGCCCGCAGTCCCATGCGTCGGCTCACCCCGGCTGAGCTCGACCGAACGTTGACCGACCTGCTTGGAACCACAGGCGACCCGGCAGCCCGCATCCTGCCGCCCGAGCAGATCGGCGGCTTCGGAAACAATGTCGACGTGCGCNCGGTGGGAGCGGACACGGTCGACGCGTACAANCGGCTCGCCCTGGAGGTGGCCAGCGGAGCGGTGGAGGACCCGNCNGCTGTTCTGACCTGTCCGGATCTGTTTGCTGATCAGGAGTTTCGGGCNGAGGCNGAGAGCGGCGCGGGCGACGAGGTCGTGTACTACGAGGACCACATCGTGCTGTACTCGGAGGGGTACGTCGAGACCACCATGACGGTGAACCACGATGGGCTGTACGACGTGGAGGCACTCATCCAGGGGACCACCTGCGAAGGCGAGGCGACCCGCTGGAGCCTGTGGGTGGATGACGACCCCATCGCCGATGGGGACGCCCCACCGTCCTGGGACTGGGTGGGCGTCGAGCACCGGCTCTCCGCAGGTTCCCACACCATCCGCGTCGCCTTCTCCAACGATTGCTACATCCCCGAGCTCGGGGAGGATCGGAACCTCTACGTCGACGCCTTCCGCCTCACCGGAGAGGCCATCGCCGTGGGATCCCCGGAGGAATTCTCGTCCTGTGTGCACGACTGGCTGACCCCCTTTCTGGAGCGGGCCTGGCGCCATCCGATCGATGACCCGGCCAAGGTGGAGGGGCTCGTGGAGGTGTTCGAACTCGCGGCGGCGGAGTGGGGCGAGCGGACGGCTCTGCGCATTGTGCTCGAGGTGGTGCTCCAGTCTCCCCGCTTCCTGTACCGGGTCGAAGAGTCCGTCCTTGCGGCCAACCCCGGAGAGATCGTCGCGCTCGACGACTACGAGATGGCCACCCGGCTGTCCTACTTTCTGTGGGGGTCCATGCCCGACGAGGCGCTGTTCCAGGCCGCGGCCGAGGGAACCCTGACCACTCCGGAGGGCCTCGAGGCCGAGGCGCAGCGCATGCTGGCGGACCCGCGGGCGCTGGAGATCGTGGAGCTGTTCTTCGCGGAGTGGCTGGACATCGACCACATCGACCATGTGGAGAAGGATCCGGCGTACTACCCCGACTGGACGGACGACCTCCCGGCGTCCTTCCGGGAGGAGACGCTTCGCTTCGTGCGGGCGGTCTGGCAGGAAGAGGCCGCGAGCTTCGAGACCCTGCTCACGGCTGACTGGACCATCGCCGATGGCGAGCTGGCCGCATTCTACGGCTATGACGGGGCGACCGCTGACTGGGGGCGGGTGGCCCGCGACCCCGATGCCCATGCTGGAATCCTCACCCAGGGGACCTTCCTGGCCTCACGCGCCCGGTCCTACGCCTCGTCGCCCATCCACCGGGGCATGTTCATCCGAGGCTCGATGCTGTGCCACGTCATCAGCGCGCCCGACGCCTCGCTGGAGATCGAGGTGCCCGATCCGGATCCGGATGCCACCACCCGTGAGCTGCTGGAGCAACACCGCGAAGACCCGGTGTGTGCGTCCTGCCACAACCTCATCGACCCGCCGGGGCTTGCCTTTGAGCACTTCGACGGCATTGGTCGGTGGCGGAGCCACGAGAATGGCTTTCCCGTCGATGCGTCCACCGACCTCGTCGGCACGGATGTCGATGGCTTCATCGACGGAGCGGCCGATCTGGGCAACGTGCTGGTGCACAGCACCATGGTACAGGAGTGCTTTTCCCGGCAGTGGTTCCGCTTCGCCCACGGTCGGCGCGACGCGGACGATGACGAGTGCGAGATCGAAGAAGCGGCCGCCACCTTTGCCAGTGCCGACCTCGACATGGAATCGCTCGTTCTCGCCACGGTGGCGTCTCCGGCGTTCCGCTCTGCAGTGGGGAGTCCCTGATGCCCCGTCCCCTGTCTCGACGAGCCGTGCTGCGAGGTGCCGGGGGCATCACCGTCGGTCTTCCCTTTCTGTCTGCCATGCTGCGGCCGCTGACGTCCCATGCCGATGGCTCCATCCAGAAGCGGCTCATCGTCTTCTTCACCCCCAATGGCACCATCCCGGACGCCTGGCGACCCACCGGCGGCGAGCGGGACTTCACCCTGTCCACCATCCTCTCTCCGCTGGAGCGCCACCGTGAAGAGATCCTCGTGCTCGACGGCATCGACATGCGCTCCGCACTGGAATTTCCGGGCGGGAGCAACGGCCACGACACGGGGACCGGACACAGCCTCACACCGTGGTCCCTGATCCCCGGAGAGAGTGGTGTGGGCGAGTTCGGACACCTGTGGGACGGCTCGGCCGGGGGGCAGAGCTTCGACCAGTACGTGGCCGAGCGACTCGGTGCGTCGCACCCGTACCCCAGTCTCGTGTGGGGGGTCTCTTGTGACATCGCCCAGGCCATTCCGTCGCGCATCTCGTGGAAGGCCCCCTTCGAGCCGGTGCGGCCCATGCAGGAGCCGGCGGCTGCCTTCGACCGGGTCTTCGGATCGGGCGTCGACGACGTGGACACGCTG
>PALY01000105.1 GCA_002707085.1 Deltaproteobacteria bacterium | reverse complement strand
GTTCGCCACTTTAGATCCGGATCAAATGCCGCGGCGTGTGCCTGCGGCCCGACCCGTAGGAACAGCGAGACGGTAAACGATAGTAAGATCGCAAGACTGCGGAGCATTAGAACCAATAGTGCGCGCCCGCGCCCATCGCTGCAGTCGTGGACGTCCGGGGTGTGTCACCCATGTCTAGATTCAAGCCCCACTCGAGGGTCAGGGCCAGGTTTTCTAAGCCAAAGAAGAATATGTCCGCACCCATGGCTGGCTGCAGTCGGACTGTGCTTTGCTCATTCGAGGTCAGTACTCCAGCACCTCCAGCGAAGAACAGATTCATGTTGTCTTCGGCAACGACCCCGTAGATGAGCCTTGCGCCTGTAAAGACATTTCCGCCCGTATCAACACTCACTGTGTCAAAGCCAAAGTTGGCTTCCAGTTGCACGTTGATGGCGTGAGAGTTCGTGGGAAGTGCATAGCGCCCTGAAATGGCAGGCACATGACCGAACTGTTGGTTGAAACCAGCAGCAAATCGACCGCGCAAGTCTTTGGCGTTGGCAGGAGAGGAAGCGAATAAGGCCAGAAGAAGTGACCCGAAAAGGCGATTCATGGTGGGATGTTCCGAGGTGGGGGCGAGGTAAGTGTAACCGGTGTTTGGCCAGTTGTGGCGCAGATCAATCTCTGCGTCGCCATAACCCCAGCACGCCAGCCAATAGAACCATTCCAAAGTGTCGCAATGGGTTGATGGGTTGGGTGGTGCAAGCGCAGCCCACCACGTCCACATCTGCCGCATCTATCTGTTGTTGGGCCTGTTCCTGGATCTGTTCGGCCTCGTCTTCAGGAGTTTCAGTTTCAAGTGTGTCGTTTGGGGGCCGCTGAGCAAGAACCCACATGATGTCCGAGTCACATGTGGTGCCATACATGAAGCTACCGTCCTCTGGAAAGGTCCCAGACTCCACTCCGTCCGACCACAAAAAGTAATATTGATGGCAGTCGGATACGCCGTCATTGGCAATCTCGGCGGTGTACACACCCTTGGACGACTCGCCAAATGTCAATACCATCTCGTGACGTTCGCCATCGACGATGACGTCGAATTCGTCAGGTTCAAAACCTTGGAAGTCGGCCATAAATTCGGCCGTTTCTAATGGGTATTCGGGGGTGTGGCTTCCCATTGCGATGGGGCTGTCGGTTTGGACGTTGCCCGATGCGAAGTCCTGGGTGTAATACAGCACTTTCACGCCCGTACCCAGTTCATTCCAGTCTGCGTTCATGATGTTGGCCCGGTGCCCTGGGGAACACATCCATCCGATAAAAACGGCTTCAAACGCATTGCCGTATCCCACAGCGATGTTTTCACCGATGTATCCAGACTCGGTATAAAAGCGACTGACTCGTTCGCCAAAACTGGTGCCGTCCGACGAATCGTGATCGAACCAATCGTTGTCATACATGTCAATGGAGTGGTACCGGGCGACATCGTTTAGGTCATAGTCGTAGTACACGGGTAACTTGGGTGTCTTTTCGGTCTCTTCAAAGCTGCTGATGAAACATCCAGGGTTCCACGCTGAACCTTCCGCAAAGAACTCTTCTGGATCGACACGCATGATGTTGGTCCAAATGTGTACGTCTCGTTCTCCCCACGAAGGGTACCCCTCCAAGGTGGTGTCTCCGTAGCCGGCAAAAGCGGGAAACATAATGAGTAGAGCGAGCATGGACTGTCCAAGCGAAGAGAGTTGTGAAGATTATACGGGTAGCGGACGCCAGCCGCCTTGCGTTTTTGAGGACCTGACGTGCTTTGTACATTTGGCCCGTCCGCATGCCAAACGGGTGGTTAGGCTTTCATCTCGGAGAGTGTTTGGATGTACCTGTTGATTTTGTTGGCGTCAGCCGCCTACGCTACTGTTCCCATTGCCCCTTCTTTTCCAGGATGTGGGAACCCGGAGACACCAGAGTTGTGTCCACCTGATCTTGAAGAGGATTGGGAGCTTATCAACTACATTCCAGAACGATCCTTGGGCAGTGTTCGGGAAGCGGAATTGGACTTGGGCAGTGGCATTGCAGCCAACCTTGCTTTTGAAACGACCACGGGGCGATGGGACGTAATTCTCGCAGTCGCAGATTCCGGGGTGCAGTGGCACCACAATGACATTGTGAACAAGCTGTACATCAATACGGGCGAATTGCCGCCTCCAGTTTGTGAAGATGGCGCCANCGCAGAAGACTATGACTGTGATGGAAATGGTTTGGTGAACGTCCAAGATTGGATGTTCGATTCCCGCGTGNCGATGGATGCAGGCCGTGATGAAGGCGATGAAACCTTGGATCCNTCGGACCTGATNTANACCTCTTGGGGTGTGGAGTGGGACGATGTGGACAATGATGGGAATGGCTACACGGACGACATTTCTGGATGGGACTTTTTTGGCCGCGACAATGATGCATGGCACGAGTGGTCGACCAGTCATGGAACCCACGGGACCGGCGTCATGCGTGAGGCTGCAGCTGAAGGAAAAGACCTGGGCGAGTCATCTGGCGGCACCATTGGGGTTTGTCCCAATTGTTCTATTTTGCCGATTCGGGTCGGTGACTCGTTTGTGACCGATGGNCAGCGGGCGGGTGAGGCCATCATGTTCGCGGTGGATTCATCTGCTGTGGTGGTGAACTTGGCTGTGGGCGCTTTGTCCAATCCTGCGATGACCACNCAAGCGGCGGCGTATGCCTACGACAATGGTGCGTTGATTGTGGGAGCGGCAGGAGATGAGAATGCCTACCACCACAACTTTCCAGCGGTGTTGGACAATGCCGTTTACGTACACTCAATTCGGCACAATACCGCCAATGATGACCAAGCNGTCTACAGCTACATGAACACATGGAACTGCAATAATTATGGTTCCCGAATGACGTTTGTAGCGCCGTCGGGNGCGTGTGCAACGGGNTCGTGTGCGGTCACNACGGGCGTGATCGGTCTTATTCATTCGGCGGCTCGGAATATGGGGCTCGATTTGAGTGCGGGCGAGGTGTACCAGTTGATGGTCCAGAATGTGGATGATGTTCACTTGTCAGACGAAGAAATCAGTCTTTCTCGTGCCTATCCATCGAAAGAGGGGTGGGATGCCTTTTACGGATACGGACGTGTAAACGTGGGNCGTGCGGTNGAGAGNCTGAATGCGGGAGACATTCCTCCGTTGGTCAGCATTGACGGGCCGAGTTGGTATGCGGTCTTCGACCCTGCAGAAACTTCAGAAGTTCAAATTGAAGGNCGCATCTCTGCACGATCTGGAAGCTTCTCCTACGTTGTTGAGGTCGGCTTTGGTAGTGAACCAGACGCGTGGACAGAGCTTGAAAGTGGGAGCAGTTCTTCGCCGATTGATGGGGTGTTGGCCACCTTTGATGTGCGAAGCGCGATCACCGCACCTGTCCAAGAAGCCGATGGGTTGGAAGACATATTGGGTCGGTTGGAGCGTGTGAATCAACCGGCTGTGACCGTCCGGGTTCGGGCAACCGATGACGATGGTGTGCAGGGAGAGATGCGGAAGGTCTTTTANGTGTCTCCGGATGAAGACATCATGCCGGGCTTTCCGGTCCAGATGGGTGCCAGTGGCGAATCAAGTCCTGTGTTGATTGACTTGGANGATGATGGGNTTCTNGAGATTGTGATTGGCACNGCAGATGGCGTTGTTCTGGCGGTTCGTGGCGATGGCACGGCTGTCGAGGGGTGGCCGGTACAGGTGGATGATCGCTTGGATATCCATCGAGATGGTGCAGGATATGCATCGGGCGCAGTCGATCCTGGAACAGGCGATTTCTTTATTGCGACGGTGGGCGCTGGAGACCTTGATGGCGACGGTGTTCTGGAAGTTATTGGTGCGACGGGTTGGGGCGGTATTTATGCTTGGAACCTCGATGGCTCCCGTGTAGATGGCTTTCCCTATTGGTCCATTGGACGCACACCTGAAGAAATGAGTGTTGATTACACCTACGATCAAGGCTTTATGGGCGCCCCAAGCATGCGAGACCTGGATGGTGACGGCACAGACGAGATTGTTATCGGCGGCATGGATGGTCGGTTGTACGTAGTGGATGGAACGGGATCGGATTGGGGGCCTTACCCAATTGAAATCTGTTTCCCGGGAAGTCCGGACCGGGACTTTGAAGATCGCATGTGTGGTGTGATGGGTGACCGAACCATCACCAGCCCGCTGATTGCAGACATCGATGGTGATGGAGATTTTGAAATTGGGCTTGGGTCCAACGAAGCTGTCGACGGCGGCCGATACAGTGTGTCGTATATGATCGATGCGCTGACCGGCACGGATGCTCCTGGGTGGCCCAGGCTGGACGCGGGTTTGGTCAACGAGGCGGCTTTGTTGCCATTGGTTGGACAAGGACACCCCGCATCGATGGCCGCNGCGGACATGGACGGAGATGGTGATTTAGAAATCCTGAATCCCATCATGTTGGGTCAAACCGACATCTATTCACATGATGGAAGTGTTCACTTTGAACTGCCCTACCATGAAGGGGATTGGGGGGTTGGTCACAACGTCGATCTTCCGAGTGTGGTTCAAATGGTGAACAACCCNAGCTTCGGAGATTTGGATGGGGATGGGTTGCCAGACCCCATTCAAGGTGGTGCTGGTGCCTTGTGGTTGGCCAGTTTGGCCATGACTCAACACTACGACTTTCAACATGCGGTGGTGGCTTGGTCGGGCGTGACTGGNGAGGTTTTGCCCGGATGGCCACGCCAGATTGAAGACATTCAGTTCTTTGTGGCTCCCGCGGTAGCGGATGTTTCGGGAGATGGAAAGGCCGAGGCCGTGTATGGATCAGGTGGGTACATGTTGTACGCCTGGGACGGCGAAGGGAATGTTGCGGATGGCTGGCCGAAATTTACAGGACACTGGATTTTGGGTGCCCCGGCAATTGGAGACATTGATGGTGATGGCTACCTCGATGTTGTGATCTCTACGCGTGAAGGTTGGCTTTTCGCTTGGTCGACCGATGGACACGCGGACCAGCAAATTGGTTGGGGAAGCATTCATCACGACAACCAAAACACCGGTGATTACAGCTTGAAGATATCCACCCAGGCTGGCCCTCCTCCGGTAGATGAAGACACTGCCAAAGGGTGTAGTTGTTCGGCGGGTCCAACCACGAATGCACCCAAGTTTGCTTGGTTTCTCTTTATTGGACTGATTTGGGGCTTCCGTAGGCTTGCGTCTGGTCAGTCTGGCGAGTAGTCAGTTCTCATGAACCCCATCGAAACACTTCAAGCGCGCGGATTTATCAAATCGCACACCGATTTGGACGCGTTGACCTCGGCAATGTCAGCCGGTCCTTTGACCTTTTATGTCGGTTTTGACCCGACAGGCGATAGCCTTCATGTTGGTCATCTTTTGCCCGTGATGGCGATGGCCCACCTGCAGCGTGCAGGCCACAAGCCCATTGTGGTGCTGGGCGGTGGAACGGCCATGGTTGGCGACCCCTCCGGGAAGGACAAGACCCGCGAAATCCTTACGCCAGACAAGATTGAACACAATCTTCAGGCGATGAAAGTCCAATTCGGCCGATTTCTCGATATCGACAATTGTGAAGTAGTGAACAATGCCGATTGGCTCATGGGCCTTGGCTATATTCACTTTCTACGCGATATCGGTCGGCACTTTTCAGTCAACAAAATGATGAGTGCTGAAGGCATTAGACAGCGTCTTGAACGGAATCAGGGACTCAGCTTTATTGAGTTCAACTACCACTTGTTGCAAAGCTATGATTTCCTTGTGCTTCACGACAAATATGGCTGTTCGCTTCAGCTTGGTGGTGATGACCAATGGTTCAACATTCTTGGTGGTGTTGAGTTGATTCGACGAGAACGCCAGAAGTCTGCTCACGCGCTTACGATTCCATTGCTCCAGACTGCTGATGGCAAGAAAATGGGCAAAACGGAGAAAGGTGCAGTTTGGTTGGACGCACAGAAGGTCAGTGCCTACGACTATTTTCAGTATTGGGTGAATGTTCATGACGCTGATGTGGGGCGTTTCCTTCGGCTGTATACATTTATGGACGTAGAGGAAATCGCCCGACTTGAAGCCCTTGAGGGGGCCGATATTCGTCAGGCCAAACAGGTGCTGGCGTATGAAGCGACGGCGTTGGCCCATGGTGAAGTGGAAGCGAACAAGGCCCGTGATGCTGCGTTGGCCGCATTTTCAGGTGGAGTGAGTGACTCCATGCCTTCGTTGCCTGTCACGTTTCCTGTGAGTTTGTTGGATGCTTTGGTGTCTTCGGAATTGTGCAAATCGAAAGGGGATGCTCGCCGGCAGGTTCAACAAGGTGCTGTGAAGCTCGGTGCTGATCGAGATATCAAAGTTGATGATCCGCATATTGAAGTTTCTGAAGAAACAGTTCTTTGGAAGGGCAAGAAAAATTGCGTACGTTTGGTGGCTCAATGAAACGTCTGTGTCTGTCTCTGTTGGTTTTGCAAGGGTGTGCCCTGTCCCATGGCGTCCGTCCGTTGGGCGAGGGGAACGTCGCTCTTGACGTGGGCCTTGGTGGTCCCATTGTCGATTATATGGGCGGCTTTAAACCTGTTCCNTTGTCGGAAGTGGGCATCACCTATGGGTTGAGTGACAAGACCAACCTTCATGGGGGCTTTTATCCGAGCGGTGNTGCCATGTTTGGTTTGGTGGGCTTTGAAGCGGGTGCGAGTCATTTGGTACTGGACCAAGATGGCGGCCGTCCGGCGATCATGGTCGATGGCACGTTGATTGGTATTGGTGGCGATATCGGAGAAGGGGCGCCTGAGGGCGGATTCCGCCCGTACTTACAGACNTCTGCCCATGGNTCGTNGGGCTATGGGGAACGNGAACACTTGGTGTACACCGGACCCGAATTTATTTCCCAAGTGGCTCCACTCGACTCCGTATTTGGATGGACTGTGGGTCATCAAGCCCGCTTTGGCCGTTGGGGCTTGGGAACAGANGTCGGCTGGTTGGCGCCTTTTTGGGACAACCTTCCTCCGGTGGTTGAATACGCTGGAATCGNTGGTCGAGGTGCGGTCAGCGTCAACTTTGGGGTTCAAGTTGCTCTTGGNGGTCAGAAATGAACAGATTTGCTGTATGTAGTCTTCCTTTGCTGACTGGTTGTATGTCTTTGGACTCGTTCTTCTTCAACAACAAGCCCGTGGACGAGTATGAGTTCGGTGGCGATATTATTCCTGCCGACGACGTAGAGGAGATCGCTTTTGAGACCAGCGATGGTGAGACGTTGGCGGGTGTATGGGTGAAGCCGCCAGACTCGGTTGGCACGTTGATTTATTTCCATGGAAACAAGTGGAACATTGATCACTATTGGGATCGGATGGAGGCCTACTATGAAATGGGCTTCACTACGTTTACCTTTGACTACCGTGGATACGGGAAGTCGGAAGGAACGCCCACATATGATGGCGTGCTTATCGATGGTCAAGCGGCGATTGATTACGTCGAAGAAGCCACAGGCGAAGACATTTCCGCATTCCCATTGTTGGGCTATTCGCTGGGTGGTTCGGTAGCGTCACATACAGCACGCACTCGAACACCACAGGTCCTCATTACTGAAGCCATGTTTGCGTCTGCCGATTTGTTGGCGGATGAGGCTGCTGCGGGCATGACCGTTCCAGCGGGTTGGTTGTATGAGAATCCTTTTGACAACGCGGGTGCTGTTCGTGAACAAGACGCCCCCGTATTGGTCATGCACGGCGCCATCGATGACTACATCAGTCCGAGCCATGCGCGTGCGGTATACGATGCGGCACAAGACCCCAAAGAGCTATGGTTGGTGCCAGGTGCAAATCACAGCGACATCATTCCGCATGCNACNGANGATGTNGAANCNCAANTCAAAGAGTTTATNGCNGCNCANCCATAAAAAAACCGCCGNNGNNTNNNCGGCGNTNTTCTTGNNCANTGGAANGNCTTANCCNAGGCTNGCNANNGCCTTTTCAATGGCCTTTCGCTCNTCCTTCANNTCNCCTTTGTCNGCGGCAGCAATCNCTGCNTTGAACGANGTNCNNGCNGCNTCNGAGTCTCCNCGNTTTCCAGCCAAGACACCNAGTTGNTGNTGNGCAGAGGCTTGTTTGCGGAAGTCATTGGTGGCTTCAGCGGCACCCAGTGCGGCCCGGAAGGTTTCTTCTGCTGCCGCCAAGTCTTGGTCCTTCATTTGTGCGGTTGCCAGGTTGTACAAGAGCTCTTTTTGGAATGCCGGGTTGGAGGCATCTGCAGTCTTGCGGCTCTGTTGGAACAGGTCGATGGCTTGCTTGTTCTTGCCCACCATCAGATTGAAGAATCCCAGGTTGTACAGATCGATGGGTTCCAACTGCGCGATCTTAAGATTGCGGGTCAGTTCCAATGCGCGTTCACCATATTGAATGGCTTGCTCAAAGTTCTTCAATGTGGCGTGTGCTTGACCCAAAAGGGCTGCAGCCGCACGTTCCTTGACTTGGTCACGAAGCGCTTGGGCGATTTGTCCAACGCGCGCGAGAACTTCGGATGCGTGTTGGGCTTGTCCGCTCATGAGCAGTGTTTCGCCAAGCTGCATTCCGGCTTCTAAAGCCAGTGCTGCTTGCCCAACGGAGCCTGCGATTTCGTTTGCTTTCTTGAAGTGTTCAATGGCGTCTTTGAGTGTGCCTCGATCCTTCTTGGCGACGAGTCCGCGAACATAGGCTGCGTTTGCTTTCACGACCGCTACATCAGCACTTTCTTCGGCTTCATCGGCGGCCTTGAGGGCGCCTTCAGGATTGCCATCAGCCAACTCAACCATCGCAAGGTGATTCTTCAGTTCGGCGATCTTGAGCTTGTCTTCCAAGCCTTGGAACAGTTTGAGCGCGTCGTTGGCGCGATCCCGAGATCGATACAGATCTTGACGTCGGAAGTCGAGGCGGGACCCGGAGAACAGGAGCCACCCTTGCAGCCGTCTGTCTTCTTTGTCTGTGGCCCATGCCATGGCGTCGTTCCACAGTTTCTCTGCTGGAGCGACTTGGCCCGCACCCACCATTCTTTCGATCAGGTTCATGTATACGGTGCGACGCATTGCATCTGGCCAGTCGATTTCGTCGAAATAGCTCAAGAGATCGTGTGCCATGGCCCACAGTTGGGGCTGGTCGCTGGCAATGGCCATGCCGCGCATCATTGCTGAACGCTGAGGCGCTCCATTCTCGGCATAGATTCGCAGTGTTTTCACTACGTATCCATGGCCGCGCGGTGCAAGGAAGCGTTCGATAAAAGCGGCCACTCTACGCGCGGTTTCTTGGGCTTGCTCATCGGTATGACGGGCAAGAATACTTTCCCGGAACAGTGCTTGCTTGAACTGATAAATCCATGTTCCGAGTTGGTCGGAAAATTGCAGTTCTTTGTAGACCTGTTCGGACGCATCGATGAGGTCGTCCACAGAATCGCGTACAAACCCGCCCATGTCGGCCAATAGGCCTGATGGGAATGACACACCGAGCAAGGCAGCCAAGTGAGCGATTCGGTCTGCATCCGCCGCTGTAGCGATTCTCCGCTCTCCTTCTTTCACTTCCCCAGCGGGTGCTTCCAGTTCGCTTGCGTCGGGCTGGATATCGATCAGATTGGCCATGGTGACAGACGATAGATCATCTCCCAAACGGCCTTCTGCTTTCAAATAGCCAATCAGTTCTGCAATGAATCCGGGTCGACCATTCGCGATCTTGGCGATGGCTGCTGCATCTGTTTCGACGCCTTGGCCTTCCAAGTAGTGGCCAACCTCTTCAGCACCCCATGACTGCAGTTCAAGGGTGTGAAGGTTGTCGCCCAAGCGTTCCACCATTTCTTGAAGGGGAAGGCCCATCCAAGCGCGGTTTGTTTCGTCCATGGGTTCCATCGAGAAGATGGTCAACAAACGTGTTCCTTCTTTGGATTCGCGGATGAGGGCTTCCAAGAATGCGACCAGTCCGACAGAGTGGCTGTTGTGGAGTCCGTTCACGTCCAAAATGATCGGGAACTTTCGGGCAATCCCCGTGACCACTTCAACCAGTCCAACCAGAGGGTTGTCTTTGGGAAGTGTGACTTGGACCTTGTTGTCCGCTTGGGGTTTGGCCTTGCGGAGGCCTTCGATAAACGATTGATACCAAGCTTGAACCCGTTTGGGCTGACTCGGGATTTGGGAGTTCAAGGCCATTTCGACCTTGCCTCGGAAGGGGGCTGAGCGGTGAAGGGCTGCGTACAAGGAGGCGTATGCACGAAGAACAGCTTGCATTCCTTCGTCTTCTTCACGGATGTGTACGCGCCATAGCAACACATCGTCGGCTGTATCAGCGATGGCGTCTCGGCAGACTTCACCCACAAGGGCGCGCTTGCCACCGCCCAAGGGAGCAGAAAGACGGACCGCGCGAGACTCGCCAGCGACGACAGCTTCGAAGTGTGCTTTTAGCGCTTTGAGGTCATCAGCGTGGGCGACGTAAGGGGTCGGAGCGTTTTCAGACATTAGGGTCTCCATTGCAGGTGCCCGCCTGTAGCGGGCACGGAAGGCCGTCTCCTATTGAGAGAACACGTTTTCGTCCACCATTCTGCAGGGCATTCTGATCATCATTTTATCTGCAAATATGTTCGATGGTGCCCCATTTTGGAACGGGACGAACAGGAAGTTGACTCAGCGGGGCTGCATCGGGTGGGTTCTACGGGCTAAGATGGGTTCTGATTAAGGAGGCATCATGCGTTGGCTGATGTGGATTCCAGTAGCCTTCGGGTGCGGTACAGAAAAAGAGCCTGCGACGTGGGCGTTTGATGTCACGGTCAGCAACAAGGCTGAAGACTGCAGTGACGTGAACACTGAAGTGGAAGACGAGTACAAAGCAGACATCGAGTTGGCTGAACTGTGCTTTTGTGAAAACATGGATGGTACAGACTGTTCAAGTGACATCACACAGACCCGCAACACGTACAGTTACGAAGTGTATATGGATGGGGACAACATCTCGATAGAGATTGATGGTCAGCCATTCGCCTCAGGTACCGTGAACGGGTGTCGGATCGAATATGGTTCGCCAGGATGGCTTCACGAGGGTGGTGACGGTGATGTTCAATGGACTGTGCAAAGCTTGTATATGCAGGCGGATGGTACGGGAACATGCGACTTTGACCACGACTACGACATGTTGGGCGTAGAAGAAATCGAAATCGTTTCAAGTGATGATGTGAACTATCCGGTCGGACGGAAAGTTCGGTATGTGGTCACAGGTTCAGCCAGGGCCATCGAGAAATAGACGTGGCAACGTCTTAGAGTGATGGATGACACTATAGGTTTCGACGGAATCAGGTTCAGAAAGTGTGTCTCGAAGGAGATATCTTGCGTTATTTAGTTTTGTTTGCGATGGTTTTTGGGTGTGACGGTGCCGACCCGGTTGCGTCTACGGATTGTGCGGACAAGTCACAGTTCAATGATCGCTCATGCTTACGCCTGTTCCAGGATGAAAATGAATTGGAATCATCAGATGGAGCTGTGATGTTGGCATCGTTTGATGTCACAGTCAGCAACAGGGCTGATGATTGCAGCGAGGTGGAGTTGTCTTCTGAGTTGTCTGAGCTTGCTGAGTTGTGCGGTTGCGAGAACGTGGATGGAACCGATTGTTCGGGAGACACCATACAGGCGAGCAACGAGTACAGCTACGAAGTGTATATGGACGGTGGCAAAATCTCGATAGAGATTGAAGGTCAGCCGTTTGCGTCAGGAACGATGATGGGGTGTGAAATTGAGTACGACTCACCAGGGTGGCTGCATGCGGCTCCAGATGGCGACGTCCAGTGGACAGTGAGCAGCCGGTTCATGCTTGCGGACGGTTCAGGAGCGTGTGACTTTGACCACGACTACGACATACTGGGCATAGAAGAGGTTGAAATCGTCTCGAGTGATGATGTGAACTACCCGGTTGGGCGGAAAATTCGGTACTTAGTCACTGGTTCAGCAAGGGCCACAGGAGAATAGACGTGGCGGAGCCGTCTCAGAACGATCCTACCTCAAGCACCCTTGGGGCCGTGCTTCGGCAAACTGCGGAATCGTGTGGTGACGAGCCGGCACTGTTGTCGGACAAGCGAAGTTTGTCTTGGGGTCAACTCGATGACGAGGTTGACCGGCTGGCAGCCCTCTTGGTTTCCCTTGGAGTGAGCGTAGGCGACCCTGTTGGTTTTCTGATCACCAAACGTCCAGAAGTTGTAACGGGCTTTCTTGCGTGCGCCCGAATCGGCGCTGTGTATTCACCGGTCAACTTCAAACTCCACCCCGACCACATTCGGGATCAATTTGAAACCGCAAAGATCAAGACTGTGTTCACGGAGACACAGTTTGATGAACTGTTGAAAGGTGTTTTGCCTCTTCTTCCTGATCCCCGCAAAATCATCTATATCGACGGTCCCGGCAAATATGGGCAAAGCCATTATGGCCAGATTGAAGACACAGAGCCATTGCGAAATGGCCCACGTATTCACCCAGATACCCCCTGCTATTACAACTACACATCGGGAACGACGGGCCGACCGAAGGGTGCGGTGACCACACACAGAAACATTCTGGCGAATGGCATTTCGACCATTGATGCTCTTGGGTTTTTGAAAACAGATGTGTTCTTGGGCATGTTCTCTGTCTTCGCTCATCCGCATGAGTTGTTTCACCGCTCCTTACTGCTGGGCGGTCCATTCGTGATTCTGGATACATTGAGTCCTCGCATTGTGGCGGCATCCGTTGAACGCTTTGGTGTGACGTGGATGATGGCTGTACCGAGCTTTTACGAAATGATGCTGGATCATCATGATTCGAAATCCGGTCACAACCTGTCCTCGCTTCGCACTTTGGAAGCGGGTGGTGCCTATGTCGGAGGCGAAGCGTTGGCGCGTCTGGAAGCACGATGTGCGGGTCGGTTTTTGCCGGTATGGGGCTGTACTGAGGCCACGGGTGTTGCGTTGGCCAATGGCCCTACAGAACGCCGAGATGGGGCAACGGGTCGAGCGGTGCCGGGCTACGAGATTCGGATTGTGGATGACCGTGGGCGTTCGGTAGAAACGGGTGCGGTTGGCGAGATGATTG
>PALY01000104.1 GCA_002707085.1 Deltaproteobacteria bacterium | reverse complement strand
GACGCGGATGCCGACGCGGATGCCGACGCGGATGCAGACGCGGATGCAGACGCGGATGCCGACGCGGATGCCGACGCGGATGCAGACGCAGACGCGGATGCGGATGCCGACGCGGATGCCGACGCAGACGCGGATGCCGATGCCGACGCAGATGCCGATGCCGACGCAGATGCAGACGTTGACCCTGTTTGTGACGACACCGAAGTGTGGACTTCAGAAGACTTTGCAGGTGGCGCTTCCTGGCCTGTAGCCCCGTTTATGGTCTGCGACGCTCTTCCAGAAGGAGGAACAGTAGACGATTGTGTAGATTACACACGCGCTGACGCCGACCTCATATTGACGGGAGCATGGGGACCGGCACCGGACGACGAATTTTGTGATTATTGGGCCACCATCACGTGCGGCCCAGAACTCGCTCGACCGGATGCGTGTTGCTACGTAATGACCGACTTGGAGCTGATGTGTTGGTCACCGGGCCGACCCTTCGTCGTCAACGGTCAAGCCCAACGGGTGGACTGCGTGACCGAAAACGGATGGACAACAGAAGCCTCCGTGAATGTATCAAGTCTAAACCGAGAGCAAAGACGTAGACTCGCCGCACATTGGAAACGAATGGCCATCGCAGAGCATGCGTCGGTTGCAGCATTTGCGCGGTTCACCATGCAACTGATGGCCATCGGCGCCCCGGCAGACCTCATCGCACAAGCAACCCGGGCTCAAGGTGATGAAATCCGACATGCGCTGGACTGCCTGACGATTGCAGCCAATGTAAGCGAGGAGTCGCTGGGACTCGGCGCATTAAATGTGGAAGGATCATTGACCAATGCAACCGATATCGAGACGATCCTTATCGACACCATCCGTGAAGCATGCGTAAACGAGACTGTCAGTGCTGCACAATGCCAGGCAGCCGCAGACCAAGCACAAGAGCCAACCATCAAGGCCATATTGAACCAAATCGCCACGGATGAACAACGGCATGCCACATTGGCGTGGGGTACGGTGAAATGGATCTTGAATGAACACCCGCACCTGCACGAGTTGGCTCGCCAAACGTTCACAGACGCGACGGCTCATCCCTTCGTCACCAGCGAAGACCCTGGCACGGATCTGGCTTCTTTCGGCGCCTTATCCGCACGACAAGATCAAGCCGTTGCATCTCGCGCAATCCGCCAAGTGATTCGCCCTTGTATGGACGCGCTGCTGGGATCAGCAACACTCGACCAAGTGACTGCATAATTCTCGCACCTCAAAGCGGTGGCCTGCGTGTCTAAAAAAGGGTACGAAGGCCGCCCAAAGAGGAGCTGAGTATGTCTCATGTCAAGGGTAGCGGTCGACCAGAAGGCTCGGCGCTCATGGAAAACCTGGTGTCACTGTGCAAGCGACGAGGTTTTGTCTTCCCCGCTTCTGAGATTTACGGAGGCTTGAATGGTTTCTGGGACTACGGTCCCTTGGGCGCTCAACTCAAGAATCACCTGCGAGATCGTTGGTGGCGCGACATGGTGGAATGCCCTCCAATCGGTCCAGACGGAACACCCCTCGATATTGTGGGCGTTGACTCCAGCATCATTCAAAACCCCAAAGCCTGGGTCGCGAGTGGACATGTTGGCGGTTTTTCCGACCCCATGGTCGACTGCAGAGCAACCAAGAATCGCTACAGACTGGACCATGTCATGGTCTACCGCCCACGAGAAGGTGCAGACCAACACCCGTCCTATGCCTTTATGGAAGGACAGCCGGACAGCATCGCAAAGAAGATGAAGGGGGCGCTTCGAGGTCGTGCTGCAGAGGAGCTCTTTGAAGTCGTGGCCCTAGAAGACCTGACCGTCGAAGACTACGCCATGATCGTGGGACCTGACACCAAAGAACAAGGTTCTCTCACAGAGCCAAAACAGTTCAACTTGATGTTCCAAACGACGGTTGGCGCTACCGGTGGACCTGAGAATATTGCCTACCTCCGGCCCGAAACGGCCCAAGGTATTTTTCTCAACTACAAGAACGTACTCGACACAAGTCGGGTCAAAGTACCCTTCGGTATCGCTCAAATCGGAAAGGCGTTCCGCAACGAAGTCACACCTCGGAACTACATCTTCCGCAGTCGAGAATTCGAGCAGATGGAAATGGAGTGGTTCTGCCATCCGGATGAAGCAGAAAAGTGGTTCAAATTTTGGGTCGACTACCGACTCAACTGGTGGAAAACAGTCGGCGTATCGGGCGAAAACCTCGTTCTTCGGGAACACGAACAAGACGAATTGGCTCATTATGCCAAATGCGGGGCAGGCACATTCGACATCGAGTACAGGTACCCATTCTCTGGTGGCGACGGCTTCGGTGAACTGGAAGGGATTGCCCACCGTTCAAACTTCGACCTGACGCAACATCAAGAACATAGCCGGACCAAGCTGTCATATTTCCAAGACGACACCCGAGAACGCTACTTACCACATGTGATCGAACCAGCATCCGGTCTCACAAGAGGTGTCTTGGTCCTTCTCTGTGAAGCCTACGACGTAGACGAGAGCCGACCCAGCCCCGAACTGATGCGCTTTCACCCACAAATGGCGCCCATCAAAGCCGCAGTATTCCCGCTGGTCAACAAAGAGGGAATGCCAGAAATCGCAGAGAAATTGTACATGGAACTGCGAACCCGACATGTGACCCAATTCGACGTCAAGCAATCCATCGGGAAACGATACGCACGTATGGATGAAGCCGGAACACCTTGGTGCTTCACTGTAGACCAGGAAACCTTGACCGATTCAACCGTCACGGCCAGAGATCGGGACACGGGCGAACAACAACGCATTTCTATCGATGCCGTCCCCCGCTTTCTCGACGAAAAAATCAACGGTTAAGAAACACTGTTTTGGGGATGATTTTCATCTAGACCACGGTTACTGGGCCGGCACCCTGATGGGGTGTGGGGAGCGTGATCATGTCCGAAAAGTACGTTTATCAATTCGGTGACGGCAAAGCTGAAGGCGATGTCTCCATGAAGTCAGTACTCGGAGGCAAAGGCGCAGGCCTTGCCGAGATGTGCAATTTAGGACTTCCGGTTCCTCCTGGACTGACCGTCTCGACTGCTGCATGCAACCATTTCTTTAGTCAAAACGAAGCATGGCCCGAATCCTTGTGGGACGAAATCCTGTCTGGACTGAAGCAAGTGGAATCCTTGACTGGAAAAACATTTGGGGATGCAGACAACCCATTGCTGGTTTCGGTACGCTCTGGAGCGCCTGTATCCATGCCAGGAATGATGGATACAGTACTCAACTTGGGTTTGAATGATTTAACTGTCCAAGGGTTGGCCAAGCGCAGCAACAATCCTCGATTTGCCTACGATTCATATCGTCGCTTCATCGCCATGTTTGGAGATGTCGTACTTGGGGTTCACTACACCCGTTTCGCTCGCGTCGTTGACCAGGTGCGCCAAGGCCGAGAAGAGTCTGAACTGAGCGTCGATGAACTGAAGGGACTGATTCAGCAACTCAAGGCAGTGATCGAAGAATCACATGGAACCTTCCCAGACCATCCAGAAGATCAACTCAGGTTGGCCATCAACGCCGTCTTCCGCAGTTTCAATACTCCAAGAGCTCGGTACTACCGGAAATCTCAGGGTATTCCCGACGACACCGGAACCGCCGTCAACATCCAAACCATGGTCTTCGGCAACATGGGAGACACATCGGCAACCGGTGTGTGTTTCACCAGAGATCCGAAAGATGGTCAAAAGCTCTTTTTCGGCGAATGGCTTCCCAATGCGCAAGGTGAAGATGTGGTCGCTGGCACACACACGCCACAGCCCCTGACCGGAGACCAAAAGGGTGGCGAAGGCGAGCCGCTCAGCAGTGCAATGCCGGAGCTGTTTTCCGAACTGGACAAAACACAAGAGATTCTGGAAAAACATTTCCGAGACATGCAAGACATCGAGTTCACGGTTGAAGCTGGACAACTGTATTTATTGCAGACCCGCACAGGAAAGCGGACCCCGGCTGCCGCAGTCCAAATCGCTGTCGACATGGTCCACGAAGGGCTGATCTCCTCGGATGAAGCCCTCGCTCGCATCGAGCCGTCCAGCTTGGAGATGGTTCTGCGCCCCATGCTCGATCCTGATGCCAACAAAAAAGTCATCGCTCGCGGCCTGGACGCCTCTCCCGGAGCAGCAACCGGTCAAGTGGTCTTTCACTCAGACGAAGCCCAGGAACTCACCGAACGCGGTGAAGATGTGATTCTGGTTCGCATGGAGACCAGCCCTGAAGACATCCAAGGGATGACTGTAGCCAACGGAATTCTCACTTCCAGGGGTGGGCAGACATCCCATGCAGCAGTGGTTGCCCGTGGAATGGGGCGGCCATGTGTGGTCGGCTGTTCAGAAATTGCCGTCGATTATGCACGCGCATTGTTTTACGCTGGCGACACCGTGGTCCGTCGTGGCGATTACATCACCATTGACGGCGGCACGGGTGAAGTCATGGAAGGCAAGGTGCCAACCCTCGCCCCACCCACGGACTCTGGCGCCATGGCTGAACTCCTTCAGTGGGCCGACGAGAAGGCGCGCCTCGAGGTTCGAGCAAATGCCGACAATGGACCGGATGCAGCACGCGCAAGAAATCTTGGAGCGGTCGGCATCGGTCTGTGCAGAACCGAACACATGTTTTTCCAACCCCACGCTCTCCGCGCCATGCGCCAGATGATCTTGGCCAAAGATGATCGTACCCGTATCCGTGCGCTCAATGACATCCTGCCCATTCAGCGCGAAGAGTTTAAGGACATCTTTACCTCGATGGACGGACTACCCGTCACCATTCGTCTACTGGATCCGCCGCTTCACGAGTTCCTTCCCGATCGTGCCGAAGACATCAACAGCGTCGCTCAAGATCTCGGTGTTCGCACAGATGTCCTCAACGAACGGCTCAAAGAACTTCATGAAATGAACCCCATGATGGGCCACCGCGGTTGCCGTATTGGAGTGACAGCGCCTGAGATTTATCAGACCCAAGTTCGAGCGATGTTCGAAGCAGCCTGCCACCTGACGCGCGAAGGTGTCACAGTGATTCCAGAGGTCATGATTCCACTGGTGGCCACCGATGGCGAATTGAAGATCTGTCGCGAATACGTGGTCAAGGTCGCTGAAGATGTCATGGCAGAACAAGGCACGAACATCGACTACCGCGTCGGCACCATGATCGAACTTCCAAGAGCTGCACTGCTGGCGAAAGAGATAGCGAAGCATGCTGACTTCTTCAGTTTCGGAACCAACGATCTAACCCAAATGACCTTTGGTTTTTCTCGTGATGACATGGGGAAATTCTTGACCCCCTACCTGGGTGCCGGGATTCTGGTCGACTCACCACTGTCCAAATTCGATATCGAGGGCGTGGGACAACTTGTACAAATGGGTACAGAAAGAGGCCGACACAGCAATGCCAGACTGAAGGTGGGTGTTTGTGGTGAACACGGTGGTGACCCCACCGGCGTCGGTTTCTTCCACCGGGTTGGACTCGATTATGTCAGTTGCTCTCCATTCCGTGTTCCCGTTGCCCGCCTGGCAGCAGCACATGCAAGTTTAGGTCTTCTCTAATGCGTTGGTTCTTATTTCCTCTTCTGGCGCTTGGGTGCGTACCCAAGGGTCCAGTTCCTCTGCAAAACTTGATGGCAGGCCCACAATCCTCTGGTTCACTGGCCACCGAACCCTCTGGTGTTCTCATCGTAGAATCAGGTGGCACATACAGCTTGATGACGACCCTCAATGCCAAGAACCTGGGGGAACGACCCATCCGGGTTGACCTTTCAAGGGCCCGAGTCAGTGTGGATGATCTTCCTTTCTTGAACTGTAAGCAAGCACCTGGTACCAATCCTGCAGACCTCATTGCGACCATTGGCCCCAACCAAAGCGGCCAAGCCAAAGTGATCTGCCGGGACATTGCGAAACCCATCCAAAAAGTGGAGCTAAAATTCTACACCAGCGGAACTGGAGTTTCCGGAGAAGTCACTGTCGGATTTTATGGTCTGGGAGAACGACCATAGCCGTGTCCAAAGACCATGATTCTGAGTGTGGCCGTCGGTACCTTGGCGGGCTACATCCACCGGCCATGCGCATCGTTTTATTGCCTTTTTTGATCTCCATCGGGTGTGTCCGAGTTTCGGAACTGCCAGATGTCGGTGCGTGTGCGGACTACCCAGAGGGTACATACGAGTATGGACAAATCGGTATTGGCTCCTGCATTTCAGGACCCAACGATGTTCAATTCGTAGAAACGGGCGACGATTTCGCACTGATGGTGACCAACGCCAATCCGTTCCGGGTGTTTACAGGAGGAAGCTTGCTTTCGATCCCTTGGTCGTCCATCGACCTTGGCGACGAGAGCAACGAGATTGATACGATCGATGTAGACGCATACCCTCTGCCCAATTTCGCGACGGGCCTCAACATAAAAGATGACCTGGGAATGATGGCCATTCGCGCATCGGAAGATGGGCGGACACGGGTATACGACGATCAAGTGATGTTGATCGACCTAACGGACCCCAGCGATCTAACGGCGTCGAATCGTGGAACGGATGGTGGTGACTCTGTAGAGGTCATGAGCGATCCAATCGATATCGAAATCTATAGCGACGAAGGATATGCATTCGTCGCGAACCGGACTTCACACAAGATTTCCGTCCTCGACATGCAAGAGGAAGAAATCAAGGTCATCCAGCCATGGCCCGAATCAGTCGTCACTGCCGCCGTCTATCAAGACAACAGTGGAATGAATGGGCAGGCCAGACTGATCGACTTCAAGATCATGGACGAAAGCCTTCTCCCCAACGACACATGGACCATGACCTGGGTCGAAGGGACGTGGAGGTTGTGGCTACCTACACTGGACGGACTCACCCGCTTTACAACACACTTAGCAACGGATTCGGATGGACACACCATCTACACGGAAAGCCCCTTGGGCACAGAGTTGAGTGTAGAGAGGGCATCGTCGGTCATCGATGAAATCACGGATCCGAGCCATACCGAAGGCACATCCGGACAAATATACTTCGTCAACGAAGGTGCCATCTACCAGGCTGTCGCAGGGGAACATCTGGCAGATTGGCAGGTTTATTCCAGCCCAGTCCTAGAGGGTGAACCCGAAACTTGGAACGCCCACTTGGGTGGTCCCAACATCACGTCCGATACCGAACAGTTGTGGATGTTCTTTGATGGCCAAACAGAAGACATGGGTTCCGACGGCCCATCGTCCATCGGAGCAGCCTACTCACTTGACGGCATCATGTGGGACCTTGATCAAACCCCACTCTTGGAACCCACGCATCCTCACGAAGGGGAACATATCGCTGACCCTCACGTGATCTTTGACGCAGAAACCTTGAGCTGGCACATGGTGTACAGCGCATGGGATGGCGACACATGGTCAATCGGTCATGCCGTCAGCGAAGATCTGGAGACTTGGGTAGCAGACGCAACCCCCATGTACACAGCAGCACAAGGTGCCGCGGCTCCAGTGCTGCATCAATCCGTGGGCATTTGGCATCTTTGGTATAGCGAATGGGATGGTGAATCCTGGAGAATCGCTGGTGCTGAAAGCCGAGATGGTGTCCATTGGGAAGCCCTATACGGAAACATCGACTTTGAAGAAGGTTCGGTTGTACACGAAGAGTCTCACCCTCCTGGAGTGGCCCTTCAAGGATCCGCTACGGACGGTTTTCAGGTCCGTGGTGAAAACACGGGCGGGCTGTTGTCCCCCTTGTACCCAGGCCTCACCTTTGGAGCGATCTCTCAAGGGTGGACTGCCGAGGTTCTTGCAGGACAGTGGATGGACCTTGGCGCTGCAGGACCTCACTCTTCGGGTGGTGTACAGGTAGACAGCGTCCTCCCCAATGGTGATGGTACAAGCACCGCCTGGATGAGCATCGAAAGTCGCTCCGGGAAATCTCGAATCGGTATGGCCAACATTGATTCGGATGGTTTCTTCGAAGCCACCTGGGGCGCCACCTTTGAAGGGGGTGATTCAAGGTTCGAGAAGGACGGAGTCAGTCACCCAGTGGTCTTCAAGGACGGAGATGCTTGGCGAATGTTGTACGCAGGCAGCCGAAATGGCAGACAGTCTGTAGGCAGCGCAACCAGCGAAGACGGAATCACATGGTCATCCGACGGACAGGTATTCAAGCCCAGTTCAGACAACTGGGACTCGATTTCAGTGGTACCCAATAGCGTCGTAGCGCTGGACAATGGCGACTGGCGGATGTGGTATTCCGGATTCGACGGAGGCCGGTGGCGAATTGGGTCGGCCACAAGCAGCAATGGTACTTCTTGGACCCGCGAAAACGCTGTGCGTGGATACCAGTTCCCCATTGGTGAACCCGGGACTTGGGATGACTCGGGTGTCAAAGATGCATGGGTTCTTGCCGATGATACTGGAGAACACCTGTGGTACTCCGGCTCCGACGGAAACAATTGGAGAGGCGGATACGCCTTCCGTCCTACTGGCCAAAATACGTTTGAGCGCACCATTCACGAATCCACCGAAGCAGAACGCCCTTCCCTGACCATTTCAGGCGGCCTGTTTCACAGATCGGGTGTCGAACGCCCCGTTGTGACACAAACGGATGATGGATTCGATGTCATCTATGTCGGTAAATCAGGCAACACATCCAGAGTCGGTCGAGCCTTTGGAACGGTACCACACCGTCTAAACAAAACCCCGAATCGCCCGCGTGTCGGAGATGCTCTGGTCTTTCATACACAACGTGGAAACGATGATTTGGAAGCCATCCCACTGGATGGCGTATTCGATGGGTTGAACGCGACGGCTACCGGTATGACGGCAATTAGTCTCGATGAAAATCGAGGTCTCCTCTACGCTGTATCTAAACTCAACTCGATCATTTACGCCATCGATGTACGTGATGACTCCACACCCACATACAAAGACCTAAATTACCTTGATGTGGAAGCTGTAATCTTCATCAACACATCAGTCTTGGCTACAGGCTTCCGCCAAATCGTGCCAAACCCACAGCCCGACTCCCACTTTATTTACGCACTGTGTGATGCTCCCGAGTCCATCATCGCTGTAGACATGAGCGAACTCGACGAGAAGCGAACAGAAGTCGAAAACCAAAACGACATCCCCTACGCCGTCATGATTACCAACAATGCCACTGGCTGGTTGGCTGCACCTCGTGGAAACGAGCGAGACGAAGGCACAAACAACATCAGCTCAGTGGGACCTGGCCAAATGTTGGTACACCCCGACCAGCGCCGCTTATTCGTGACCAACTTCAACCGAAACAGCATCACTACGTATGACTTGAATCTCGGCCCGTATGGAACGGCCATTCACGAAACACGCCATGTAGGTGAGAACCCGTATGCAATGGCCCTTGCTCCAGACGAGCAAACCATTGTCTTCACGAACTACACCGGTGATGTTGTCGACAACGTCAGCCACGCAAACATCGGGATTCTGGATGTGAACGAAGCCAGCCCCACCTACCTTGAGGTCCTGTCATGGGTCGTCAACAAATAATCCTCACACTGCTGACGCTGGCTGCATGTGACGACCCGTACGTGCGAAATGGTTCGTTTGATGGCCCAGCAGCAGCAGCCGTCTTGGACAGCCGAGAAATGGGTCCGTTTGAAGAACCCGTCGGATTCGTTGCCAACAGCAGAGATGGACTCATCATTCCGGTGGATCTAAAACATGCCACCCTGCTCTCCGACCAAGTGGCTGCACCGTTCTTGAGACCCCGATGGGTAGCCACAGGATCGGAACGCATTCTCGGCCAACTGGCCGTTTGGGCGCCCACCGATGAAAGCATCACTCTGTATGCAGCAGACATCGCCAACAATGTACTCGTCGAAGCGCCCTACATCACGGGCATGGACCCGAACCCTGTACTGACCGAGACCACGCATAGTGGCATCTTGTTTGAAGACCGAGATGAGAGTGGAGAGTCCGCACGGTTGACGGGGGTCACTTTGACCAACGGACGCACAACGACGGAATCCTGGATCATTGAATACGATGGCACCGATTGGTCTGTGTCGGGAACAGCTTCAGGGCTACAACCCGAGCGCGCCCAAACAGGCGAGTATTTCCGTACCGAAAACCACGAACTTGCGTTTACCATCAAAGGTAAAGCCACCCGTGGTGACCGGATTCTGTTGGATACAGACAATGGAATTACCGAACATGATCTTGGTGGCACCATTATCGCCATGGAACGCGTACCGGGAGAAGCGCTTCTGGTCGCTGCAGTCTGGAACCCACTACTGAATGAAAGCAGCGTGGTTTTGTGGGACTTGGAGCTTAGCGCCGAACGGGGTCGATTCACCTTGCCAGAAGGCTCCCAAGCGTGGCGTTTTGCCTTCGGTCAGACCATTGCCGATCTATTTATTGCCGATGCGCACCAACCTTTTGTCTACCGCGCCCTCTTACAGTTCGATGATCCGTCTACAAGCGAATGGTCGCTCATTCCCACGGCAGCACCGGTCGCATTCCTGACATGGATCTCCGACTCACTCGAGCCTGGAGAACAGGCTTTGGACGAAATGGACACNGGTGATTTGTTCGACGATCCCAGCATTGATCGTGACTATGAAAAGCTGTTTGTCGCACCCGTAGGACTCAACAGGGTGGATGTATATGATTTACAGACAAATGAATGNGTGGACGTAAACCCACTCGATGTAGAAGACGGTGGGCTGCCTCTCGGCTCTCCAGTCACAGGCTTAGATGCAACGATAAACCGAGTGACACTCAAAGAGCGGAATGACCAAGGCACAAGGCTTCAAGAAAAAGTCGTTGCCGTTACCACGTTCTCAGGATCCCTTATTCTCCTTGAAGGCGACACTGGCTGTGCCGCACAAACCCTTGAAGGTCCTCACGTACCCATTGTTCAAGGGGTCGAGTCCATCCAATTCTCAGATGTCGGAAACTACTCTTCTCCAGAAATTCTTGAAGNTGACGCGACTCTCCGGCGAGTGATGACCAGCAGCTGTGGTGGAGTNGCTCAGACTGAACGTTGGACCGTGACCTACGATGAAATCGAAGGCAAGTATGCGGTCGAGGGCACGCTTTCAGGGCTACAAGAAAACTACGCCATCGAAGACCAGCGATATGTGAGTGATGATGGATCCGTGAGTTTCACCATCATTGCCGGCAATGCGCCAACCACTGACGGTGACACCTTCATCTTCAATACAGACGAAGGTATCTTACGAATGGATTCTCTGGTGCGCCCAGGCTCTCAGTACACGGAAGCTTTGGAGCTACCCGCTGAACCCGTGATTTTTCAATACCGGGCAGGACCTACTGGTGGAGGCTGGGATCCGCTTGACGAGCGTACATTCGTCATGGTCCCGATCACCAATTCAGACATGGTGATGCGGGTTCGCGTGAAGCCTTGGGACGTGGAAGCCGTCTGGGACTAAGCAGACCGTTCCTTCGCTCGTTCGTAAGCGTCTGGGGCATCTTTCTTCTTCGCCTTCTTCACATACACCGCATAATTTTCCTTGGCGGCTGATGGGTCCGTCTCCCACAGAAAGTCGCCCATAAAGAGCCAACANTCTACTGGCGTCTTCGTACCTGAAATCGCGGAAGACAGGGCCGCCTGCGCAAGCTCTACCTGTCCAGAATCAGCAGCCAGAATGGCCAACACCCGGTGAGACTCCGAGCTTTCTTCCAGCATTGAACCAATCAGGTCCATGGCCACATCACACGCCTTGCTGCTCGGACTGTCTGTGATCGACGCCCAATCGGGCTGACACAACGCATCGACCGCCTGGCCCAGACCAAAGTAGAATGTACGACCACCGAACTGAAATGCCGGCTTTGCCTCTGCCTCGCCTGGTCGTCGAATAAACATGCGACGAACATTCTTGGGCATCCGCTTTGATTTCCAACCCTTTCCTTCATGCTGAACGACATCTCGGCCCTGGAATCCAATAATGGCAAAACCTTTTGGTGAGTCTGGGTTTGTTTCTCCCGCATCCCGCCCGTCACTGAACCAAACACCCGAAAGTGGGTGCATTGCGCCATCCAAAATACCGAGTGACTCATGAACCACTTCGGCATGATTCCCTGTGAGTCGAAGACAGCGAATGATTTCCACTGCAGATTGATACCCCACGGCCGCACATACTCTTGCGATCTGTGCAATAGCATCCGGCTTATGCCGGGTATCCGCCAACAGAGAAACGACCTGTTCTTCCAGCACTTTGTCGTCCGCAGCAGAAGCGCTGCTACAAAGGCGCATCAGGCCTACGGCTGCTCCCAAACGAATGTCTCCACGAGGATCTCGTAGTCCCCCAGCAATGACTTCAAAGCTTCCCGGACAATCCAAACACGCAAACACCGGGAACACTCCAGCATTCAAGGCTGGGTCTACCTTCCGGTATAAATTCAAAAATACAATACGCTGATCTTCATTTAAGGCATCACGCGAAGACCCCGTTCGCACACGAGAAAGGATGTCTGCGGCTGCAGCCGCAGCACTCAAACGAACCCCGGGTGATGGATCACCACCCGCAACTTCGGCAAGCCTTTCTAAATGTTCAACCGTGCCAATCAACGATAATGCTCGGGCGCCAGCCGCACGAGCGGCAATGTCTTTGGTCGCCAAAGCAGCGACTGCATCTGTACTATCCATCAAGGAAGCTCCAATTCTATGGTGGCGACACCGCGCCCCCAGCTACTCACCAACAGTTCATCTCGACCATCACCATCTAGGTCCGAAATCGCGATCGATGGTCCATCGTCTCCATCTATCGATATCCGAAGAGCAGCACGATTCTCTCCTGACAGTCCGACTATCGTGCCATCTGCACGGACACCGATGGTCCGCGCCTCACCTTCTGGGCCAAAACGTCCCACAAAAAGATCAACCACAGGGCCCGACACCCACGTTCCATCGGACGCGATCTGACTGGAGTTCTCTGCTTGGTCACGCATCAATGCCGTTCCCTCTGGACCAATTCGCATCCGTTCAGCTCCATCAACTGCCCAAACCCCTTCTTGTGCTTGTGCTAAGTCTAGCACCGTTACGTCCAAGTTGTGGATTACTTGTCCATTGGTGTCCAACACCACCAGACCTTCATTCATTGCAACCCAAAGCTGTTCACCACTGGCGACCATACTTCGAATCGGCGACGGCGTCGTCACAAACCAATTTTCGCCGGCCTCTTTGCTCGTGCGTATCCACCTACTTCCAGCAGATACCGGGTCACCATCGAACACAACCACGTGTTGGGAACCAACCTTTTCCTTCTCACGGAAAGCCACAACTCCACCCTGAACTGCACCATTTTGAACCGGGGCCAAGACACTATCCGTCCCACGGATACCCAATGCCACCAAACCCTCTGCTGCAGAGATGCCATGAACATCATCGATGGCTACAATCGAACGAACCTTCGCCGTCCCCGAAGTCCATATTCGACCAAAAGGAAACCCTTTCTCTACTTCTGTGGACTCACTCAACAATGCATCCACTTTTCGCTCCAGTTTAGCGACGCTTCGCGAGCTGTAGCCCTGACTGGCTACCCGCATTCCACCACTGGGTCCGATAATACGAATGGACGGAACCCCTTCCACGTTGAATCTATCGGCCTGAGTTAAAGCCGACGAAGGGCCGATACGTGCTGCGGGAAAATTGACCTTCCACTTGTCCAACATTTCGATGGCTTTCTGCTCAGCTGAAGCCTTGTCGATACTCAACGCTACAATCTCAACTGGCCAATCCGGACGCGCCTTCCGAAGCTCTATGATCTCAGGGATTTCTCGCTTGCATGGGCCACACCAACTCGCCCAGAAGACCAACACAACAGGCTTCCCTTTGTGGTCCGACAATCTCCACTTGGTTCCATCGAACAACGAGAGTTCAAAGTCTTCCTCCGGTGGTAGTTCGATACGAAGCTCTTCATGTGGGGTTGGCTCAGCCATACCGATCCACCCTACAAGCTGTGGCTTTTCGGCAAAGTTGACGATTTTGCGGGTTAGATCGATGGCTTCTTGTTTCTTTCCAGAATCCCAGAGAGACTTCGCAAGCATCTCTTGAACACGATGGTGAATACCCAACTGCATCGCCCGATCCTGAGGCAAACCATCCAGCGCATCTTTCAAATAGACTGCAGCTTCTACATGCCTGTCCAGATAGAATAATGCTTCGCCTACCCGGTATGAAAACCCCGGTTCTGAGCGCTCAACGGTCATCAATTCCGCCAATGCAGCCCGAGCGGCACGCTTTCGATATCGAGCCGCACGCAGCAAGAACCTATCCATGGCTTCACCCGGATCTTGGTCCGCGAAATTGTCTTCGATAAGCGCTTTGGTCGCCTTCTTGACTGGACCTGGCTTCCCTTCTTTCAGGGCAGCTGCAAAACGAGCGACCGACTTGGGAAACCGATTGAGTTCAGTAATTTTCTTCGGTCGCTCACCACGATTGATTTCGATTTCTTCCTCGACACGAGACAAAGAGCGAACGATGCCCACTTGAACCGCCGAACCTTTGTCTCCCCGCAATGCGGGCGCATCATCAGTGTCGGCCAAGCGAACGCCGTCTATGCTGACAATTAGGTCGCCAGCTCTCAAACCGGCCTTTTCCGCTTCTCCACCGGCATGGACCTTCGTGATGATCTTGCCTTCCGGTTGGTCCGTATACAGAATCCCAACATACCCACGGTCTTGGGCGAAAACATCCGTCCCAAACAAAACTCCAAAACCAAGGCTCAATAGAAGGCTGCGCATGGACTGGAGAGTATCAAATAGCAAGGTCAAGCCAGCGCCTCCGTAAAACCAAATACCACTTACCGGCACACTTGATGACTGTGGTAACCGTGATGGCCCACCATACCCCCGCAGGGCCCATGCCCAATAGCAGCGCAAACCACCATCCCAGCGGCACACGAACCAAATTGATTCCCACAGACCAAAACATCAATGGTTTGGTTTCCCCCGCACCTTCCAAAACACCCTCACTGAGCGCTTCCAATGCCACAAAGACTTGAGACCATGCCAAGATTTGAGCATACAGCGTTGCCTGAACCAACACTTCAGGGTCTTTGGTAAAGAACCCACTCAGGGTTTCTCCAGCGAACCAAAAGACCATTCCGGCGGTCAAACCAATGCCCGACATCACAGGAAATGCCAAACGGTACGTGCGCACTGCTCCATCCTTGTCTCCAGCGCCCAGTTGACGTCCAACCAAACTGGCAACCGCCATCGAAAAGCCCCAGTAAATGGGCCACGTAAACCCTTCCAGTGCGTTGAAGCCCACTCCCAGCGCCGCTACAACAGATGTCCCGAGTGGACCGATGACCCAAGATAAAAGCGCCCAATACACCCCCGAGTAGGCCAAAGTGCCACAGCACACGGGCCAACCCACTTTCAACACGCGAATAATCGTGTCATCAAAGATAAAATCTGTTCTCTCAGGACGAACATCGCGGAACAACAAGACCAACGCGATGACTACCACCACCCCACGACTGATGCCGGTCGCCAGAGCTGCACCCTCTATTCCCATTCCGCATTCATAGATTAGCCATGGGTTGAGAACAATATTGAGCAGTGTGGCAATGGCTTGAAGAGCCATCACCAAAGTGGTTCTGCCTTGGGCAATGAAAATGGCGTCGAGCGTGGGCGCAAAGGCCAATGGCAACCCATAGATGGCCAGTGCCGAAAGGTATGCAACCGCTTCCGTGGATGCATTACCGCTCAGGCCCACCCACGATGCAATGTCGGCACTGCCTATGCCCACCAACGTCCAAATTAATATACCGAGGCCGAGAGACCCCATGAGTGTATTGCCGACGACCCTCTGCTGAAGAGAGCGATCATTTCCCCCGGTGGCACGGGCGAACAAAGGACCGGCACCCGAAGACACAAGGTAAAAGAATGCCAATACAGATATCAACACAAAGGTGGTCGAACCGATTGCGGCAGAAGCATCGACGCCCAAATGTTGAACTGCATACTGATCGATGACACGAAACGCGTTGTTCAACAGCATGGAAATGGCTGCAGGCACAGCCAAGGTCACCAAGTGACGCAAATCCACCGAAGGGAGAGAAGAAGTGTTCAAGTGAATATAAAGATCAGAACACTTCGAGCCAGGCCATCGCAGCCGTGCCGAGGAACGGATCGTTCACAATATCGATGCTGGTGACCGCATCTCCTGAGGCATCCACATTGGAAGTACCGTACAGGAGTGACCCTTGCTCGGTAACGGTAACAGCAGACAGGTACTGGTCCTCATGCTCAACATAATCGGCATCCGAGGAGTCCAACTCTCCATCACCATTGGTATCTACACCTTCTGTACAGTCTTCAAAGTCCAAACCATACAGCCGTCCTGTACCCCCCTCACAACGGTCCTCATCTGGAACCCAAGTGGTGAAGTACACAATGCCTGCGTACACCATCGGATCGGCCGTCAGCCCTTCTCCTGCATCCAACTCATAAATTCCAGAGTCACCACAATCGGTAATGGGATTGACATCAAACGACTCACAGCTTTTCGGATTGGAATCCTTGACTGCGAAAAAGTATCCGGGCTGTGAACTGTAATCCCGATCATAAGGGGTACCCGTTCCCCAGTAGACTCCCAGCTGCCCGTCGGTGTGCCACGATGTCGTCGCAGCAAAATACACTTCAGGGCGTCGCTCTAAATCACCGTCATCTACTGGGTCAAAGAACTCGACCCAATCAAGGTCGTCGGGGTCATCTGTATCGATACAGGCTTTGTACATCCAAGTACTTCCGGGGTCCTTGGGTGTGTCCGGGCCATCGCCATCTTCCGATGTAGGCCGGTACGACGTGGTCACGGGAAAATATACGGTGTCCGCATCACCATCAGAATCTGTATCGACCACAGCGAGGGCTGCAGCGATGTATCCGTACTCGTAGTGCGAGTCAGAATCGTACTGGATTTCCGAGCCTAAACTCGATTCAGGGTGTCCGTTATCGCCCCGATCCGAGTACACATATGTCGATTCACTCTTGAAGTATGTGTCGCCCACATGCCACATGTATAGGTTGGCTTCTGAAGACTTGTAGTATGCGGCATTTCTACCGTAAGGAACCGCACGGCCTGAACCCCACATCGCCACCCAACGGTCCTTCGGTTCGGACCCCGAGTTGTCGTATACGTTGGTGATCACTGGACGGCCGACCGTGTACCCCATGGCTGTGGTGTCGGTTTCATCCGTCTGTTCCCATAGAAACTCTGGACTCAACGGATCGGTGATGTCCAATGCCAAGGTGACCGGTCCACCCTTTCCTTGTTGAACCACAAGGACTCGCCGCCATTCACAATCGTCAGGAACGGAGTCACAGGATTTTTCGTTGTCTCCATTCGAGTCGATCCACACGTCTTCGTATACAGGAGAACCATCAAACAAGAAGGTACGCCCATACAAAAGCATATCGATTGCGCGACCTGCCCACTCCTGATCATGCTCCCGTTCCAGCAAGTAGCCAGGCATCCAAGCCCAGGCTTCACGACCCGCTTCTTCATCGTAGTGCTCATCCGCATCCAAGTCTTCGTGCGGAGCGCCTACGTCCTTCAAGTAGAAGGCGTGAAGCAAGCCATCGTTGGCTGCGACATACACCATGTCAGGGTATTCCTCAGCCTCTAAGCCTGCCAAGAACTCTCGATAGGTCGAGTCCATTGAATAGAGGTTGTTCTTGTTTTGCACCACCAAAGGTACAGAGTGTGGTGAATCAAGAAGTTTCCAGTACCCCTTATTGATCCCCAAATAGCGGTACTCTGCACGATGCCAACCACGAATAAAGTCGACAAGCATTTGAAGGTCGTATGAATCGATGCTGTCGTCTTGGTTGAGATCATAGGAGTCGTCCGCAGGACTTCCATCGGATGATGTGTCCGTGTCGAGGATCTCATCCATGACCGAAGAAGAACCCGACACAGCCAAAACAAACTGACGGTCAAGACCTTGCCGTTTGTCATCCGCAGACTCGCTGCTCATGACACTCACTGCCGGTTCAAAGAACGTATAAATATCGCGACGGCCCCAACCATCTTGATTCTCTGGGTTCGTCTCACCGCTGGTGACCAGTCGACTCACGAGCAATTCACCCGCATCCCAAAGGGCGCCGCCAATGTCCTCATCACCATTTCTCAACACTTCACCGTAGCTGCTTTCACCATCCGAACCCGTCGCCGTCGGATCATCTTCGATCTCATAGGCGCGAACGTGTCCTTCAGAGAGCGGGTTCACGTCCGCCCCTCCAGCACCCGTGAGTGTGCCACCCAGCTGGTAATAGCTGTAGATTACATGGGCGCCATCGGCAGTAATTACTGGTGTTGAACGACTGTAGAAACCCGACCGGATGTTCCTCAACATAAACATCAGCACGCTCATGATTTCGCTGCCATCAGAAGTCGTGGAATAAATTCCATCGCCATCGGTCATGTCCGACGAGTTTCCATACAAGGATTCAGAAAGCGAAGAGCCACCCACTCCCAAGGAGACAGTGTGTACAAGGATGTTGTTGGTTCCGGAGAGGTCAGAACGGAAATCGTTGTCCCAAAGGTGGTGGGCAACGTTGTCGTACAGACAGTCTTCGTCCGAAGATGACTCACCTTCAGTGTCACACTTGTGGTCTGTACTGATCGAATCCTTGTAGTCGGAGTCCACCTGATCATCATCCCAAGGGATATGACCCGTCAGAACAATGATGTGGTTTTCCTGGCAATGGTACTGAATCGGCGCGCGATTCCAGTCGGCCGCAAAACCGTCACCATCGTCATCATCATCGTCGTCCTCTCCGGTATTCGAGAAATACTCGGAGGCGGCATACTCCAACACTTCCGCCAAGTTGCGCGTGTCTGTGTCGTACGAATCAACGTAGTCGTCGAGGTCTTCGATGGCCTCACTGAGTTCTGTATGCGAGACACCGAGCGGCGCTATCTTCGTGAATGAATCGTCACTCTCTGTACGGGATGTGCCAACCACACCGTATCGAGCCCAATCATAGTGCTGGGTGAGTTTGTCGATTGCGGTCTGGATGTCTTCGATACATGGATTGTCAGAGTCATCGACATCCGAGTCACCACCATAAGCACAAGGCTCTTTCATGTGGTTCGACAAGTCCACGACAAACAGGATGTTCGGCTCTACGGCTTCCGTAATGCTGAGCCACTCTTCACCGGAAGACGATGAACCCGCCCAAGCCGCCGAAGAGGTCCACATCAATGCCGCAATAAGTCCGCGCATAGCCAAGCCCCATTTCATAGTAGATGCCATCATCGAACCTTGCACGTCCCTTTTACGACTTTCCTCAACAACAGTACGGTTGTCGAAGACGTCTCGTTGACGTTCGCATAAGACGTGTCCTGCATTCGGCCCTGGGATTTCATCTCCCAGTAGTCACTACGAAACTTTGTATTTCCTATTTCTGTCGAGTACCCAGGTGGGGGGTTTCCACATCGGTTGTAGGTCGCCTGCACCCAATACACGCCCAAGTTGTGGGCGTAGCTCAATCCACCAAACTGGTCTTCTGCCTCTGTAGACTCCACAAAGTCCGGCCAGGTATCGTCGTCCGGATTCAGACCTTCATTCGGCGGGTTTTCATGTTCCAGCTGATAGCGCCCGTGTTCGGTTCCTGCATCCGATGTATTCAAGACCATCATATGCTTCCGGTTGTGCAACGCGATTCGTTGATCGACACCTGCAACCGACAAGGTTGTGGCACCGATGACGGCCAAAATGGCAATCAGGAGCATCGCCAACAACATGGCATACCCACGACGGCCAACAATCCGCGCAGAGGAACCCGTTGATGGCATCAGCTGTTTCACAAATTGGCCTGGTATCGAAGGTTGCGGACAGTGACTTCTGTAACGAGTACCTGCCGGAAATAGTTGTCTGAGTCAGTGGCTCCACTGTGATTGGCGAGGGCAGGACGAGTGGAAGTCCGAAGCAGTTGTGGGTCTTTGCGGGAACTGCGAACCACAAGTGATGTTCGGACCATCCAGACATCCGACTCGCTGCCGCTGCTGATCTCATCCACCCATTCACTCTCTTCTGTACAGTCGGGTTCGGAACCGCCGTCGTTCAAGCAGTACTCAAACTGCATGTCCTCAATGTTGTCCACCAGCGGAACATCATCTTCGGCTGGCCAGTCAAGATTAAGGTCCATCATCAACACAGGGTTATCCGAAGAGCCGGGACCCACGCCATCGGAATCATCCGCATCGATGTAGAAGGTCAACACATGTGCTTTGGAACACAGCATCGCAGGAGAAAGGTTTTCCGAAGAGCCGCAGACGTCATCGTAATCGGCATACCCGTCATTGCTTTCAAATGAAAGCACACCCGACGACGTATCGACAGAGCTGAGAATCCACAGATAAGACTCAATCCCCGTCAGGTTCGCGTAGTCGGAACACAGCAACAACTCTCCGGCTTCATATTCACCAATCTTGGTGTCTTGGTCTCGCACCGTCAGATCAAAGTTGAGACTCTCAGCGTCACAGGTCGTCACCGCGGGTTCGGTGTTCATTCGCAACATGGGGTCACCGTACACCACCGTGATGGCATCGGTATCGTTATCACCCTCTCCATCCCAACTCATCACCACAGGCAGGGTGTCGTCATTGGTCGTCGAACCATGGTAGCCGGTGACTTCTCCACCAGCCCCGTACCCTGCGATCCGAATCGAACGGGTCAACATGTCGGTCGCAAAACGGACGCTTTGATGCATTTCCATCTGCAGGTCTTGGTACAAAAACTGACGGGACTGAAGACTAAACAAGGAAAACAAACCGGCGACAACAACCGATGAAACCAAAACGGCGATCATCATCTCGATCAACGTGAACCCCTGGCGTGACCATCGTCTCATCAGGAATCCCGGAAGCGGTACGAGGATATGGTGGTCCCCTTCCACTGGTTGAATGCTTCATCTTTGTATTGGCACCGAACCCGCATACGCAGCCATGTGGGTTCTGAATCCATGTCTTCGATATGCCAACTCACGCTGTAGACCGACTTTGCGCCCTCATCATCTTCTTTGTTGTAGGAGTTCACCGGTGTGGGTCCACCAGAAGGATGTGGCAGGTAGGTCCACTTGTCGGTTGCACTGTCATCGCTATCAAGATTGGCCAACTCACCAGGGCGGTCACTTTCATCCCATGGCAAAGCGATCAGTCGCTCCATTTGCAACTGTGCCAAATAGGTACAATCCGTCATTTTCCGAGCATGCAGATTTGAGCGAACCGCTTGGCTATGAAAACCGAACATGACGACCAGGGAAAAACCAAGCAATGCGGTCGCAATCAGTGACTCAATCAGGGTGAACCCGTGGCGCGCGCTCGCGTGCAAACGCACGTCAGCGCCTACGCGCGCGCGAGTTTGTCGTTCAGCATTGATGAACAGTTGCTTCATCTGGCCTTACTGGTTGCCCCCACTCCCACAGGATTATCCGACATCTCATGGCCCAATGTCGAGTGCAAACGAACCATTCCTGCCCGAGTGACCAAAACTTTGACCTTATCCTCGACCCCGTCCCTTGCTGCCGCTTGATTGCTAAGGGTCAATTCCATGTAACCCTCGGAGTTGAAATCTGTCGCAGGGTTGGTCAACCAACCACGGGGGCTAAATACGATGCTGTTTTCGCTTCCAGAACCCGGTCCACGAATGACTCCCCACTCGTTCAAACACACATCTCGAGCCTGCCGATTCCCGCCTTCATCGAGAACCACCGACCCTTCTCCTCGCTCATCGTCCGAGCCATCAGACTCCGTATCGATGGGCAAATATTCCCAACTTGAGGACTGCCTTGAACGGTCTCCAGCAAACAAAGACCATCGACCACCATACTCCTCAACTTCGTCGCAGTCCCCCGGTGAGGCCTCCAGGGTGAGCCGTGTTTCACGGTTCGTTTGCACTGCCAAATTTCGCAGGTGAACAAGATCACTCTTCAATTGTTTGGAGGCTTGAATCAAACGGTATCGAGGCATCTGCTGGCGAGTGCTGCCCCAACCAATGGCCGCAAGTACACTGATGATCGCGATCACCATGGCGACTTCGATCATCGTAAATCCAGACTGGCTTTTTCGTGTGGGCATATACATCGTTCTTATTAGCAAGAAGTGTACCTAATTTGATGGCACAAATGGGTACTTTTTCCAGCCCCAAAACCCCTTCAGATAGGAAAAATTTTCCTATTCGGAACTTTTTTCCTGTTTTGGGCACTTTTCGTCGACACGTGCGCGCTGGCGTTTAATCAAACGGCGCACAACGTGAATATCCGGAAGACTCACGCCTGTTTCGCGCGCTTGCTCAACCGACTTTTTGGCGACATCAAGCCATATACGAACCTGTGGCGCCGTCTCTGCACACCGTTCTTCACTCACCCTGTCGGCAGTCACACTCACCAAAGCTCTGGCTTGAGTTTGAAACAGAATCGCACGGGTTCGCGCTGGAGTATCTGAGAGTGTCAATGCCTGCTCGATCACATCCAGCGCATCCATGTGCTTATCTTGCCGTATTCGAACCTCAGCGAACCCCAATTGGTACTCAGCTTTATCGGGAAAACGCTGAATCAGAGCCTCATACCGACGCGCGGCCGCATCCGTCTCGCCACTCACCAAATCCAACAAGGCGAGACTGCTTTGAATCCCAGGATGGTACTCGTCAATCAGAAGGCCCTCATTCAGCAAGCGCCGGGCTTCTCGCGGGTTCCCAAGCGCCGAAGAGACACCAGCCAGCCCCCGAAAACAGTCTGGGTTCCGATCCGAAACCATCGCACAGCGTTCAAAGGAACCTTTGGCCGCTTCGGTTTGGCCCGCCAAAAGGTATGTCCACCCCAGCCCAGACAGGGCATCCATGTGATCAGGGTCACGACTGAGCGCTTTGCGGAACTGCCCTTCGGCTTCTGCCAACTGGTGCTGATCAAGCGCAGTCTGGCCTTTACCCGCATAGTGGTCTGCGGAGCAGCCAAGCAGCAAGACCAGCCACAAGAGTTTCATTCTGAATCCAACCCGTAACCGCGAATCTTGTACACCAAGGCCTTGTATGAAATGTCCAACAATTGCGCCGCCTGACTTCGGTTTCCCCCGGTACGAGCCAACGCTCGAGAAATCAGGAGCCGTTCCAGGGATGCAGTATGACGCTTGATGGACAAATCGTCTCCCTGTGGTTCCGCTGGCAATGCGGTTGTCGCTGGACGAAGTTCTTCAGGGAGGTCACCGACATCGATCACCGAGCCTTCAGCCATGAGCAGCGCCCGCTCCAAAGCGTTTTCCAATTGTCGGACATTCCCGGGCCATGAATATGAAATCAACACCCGCATGCAGGAGTCGGAAACCTGTAAACCATCCACCCCCAAACGCTCTCCTACGCGCAACAACAATGCATCCACCAACAGTGGTACATCCTCCAGCCGGTCACGGAGGGGAGGCACTGTGATGTGAACAACCCGGAGCCGATAAAAAAGATCATCTCTGAAAAGTTTCTCCTCCACCATCTGCTCAAGGTTGCGTGCGGTCGCTGCGACGACACGTACGTCGCAGGCACGGTCTTTCTGACCACCCACCCGCCGCACACGGCCCTCCTCCAACACACGCAGCAAACGAGTTTGAAGCGCCAAAGGCATTTCGCCAATTTCATCCAAAAGAAGGGTGCCGCCGTGGGCTTGCTCAAACAAACCAGGATGGGCGCGTACGGCGCCAGTAAACGCACCACGTTCATGACCAAACAGTTCGCTCTCCAGAAGCGATTCCGGAATCGCGCCACAATTCACAGCGATGAATGGTTGCCGCGCCCGATCCGACCGAGAATGCAATGCTCGAGCAAGCACTTCTTTCCCTGTTCCTGACTCACCCGTCAACAACACTGTTGTTGGATAGGCAGCCACCTTTTCCACCAAACTAATGACAGACTTCGCCCCGGCCGAACGCCCCACAAAACCACCCAAAGAAACGGGGGCATCTACCGCTGCCCGCAAACGCTGATTTTCCGCTTCAAGCGCCTGACGACCCTTCAGGCGATCAAGACATACCCGGATTTCATCGGGCCGGAATGGCTTGGAAATATAATCAACAGCGCCTCGAGAGATCGCCTCGACCGCAGTACCTGTTGTCCCATATGCGCTCATCAGAACAACGTTCAATCCGCGTCCAGCCACCGCGTCCAAGAATGCCATCCCATCCATTCGGGGCATGCGCACATCGCAGAGAACCAAACCCACCTCCGGGTGGTCGTCCAAAACCTGAATGGCATCCACGCCATCCGTCGCCTCCAACACCCGGAAATTCGACTGTTCCAATATGACACGAAGCACGTGGCGAAGATTCTCCTCATCGTCAACGATCAGAAGAACACGGGAATCTTCGCTGGTGTCCTGGCTATGCATACTGGGAATATAGTCGCAAGAGACCTATCCTTACTATTCGACTAAACCTTATGTCTTCTTCTCTACGAATAATGTTGATCGCTCACGGATACCCACCCCGCGAAACAGCGGGAACAGAACGTCATGTATCCATGCTTGCCCGAGAGCTGCAAAACAGAGGCCACACGGTCCAAGTCGTAGCCGCCACCCGGGCTCCTGGGCGAAACCAATACAGTCTATTGAAAGAACCGGGCGTGATTCGCATCGTAAACAACCTCTCTAGCCGCGCGCTTGCGGATGGAGAGTCCGATGGTGTGATCGACGCCATGATGAAAGAGTTCGAAGAAGAATTTCAGCCCGACGTGGTCCACATTCACCACATCCAGTTCTTGTCCTCCACAATGAAATTCCAAGCTCCAACCGTAGTCACGCTTCATGACGGTTGGGCATGGTGCGCCGCAGGTGGACTCAGCCTTCAAGAAGGCAACAAACCATGCACAAACCCCAGCCCCAGTGACTGCTCGTCCTGTCATTCGAACTGGCGCCCCGGTCCCAGCAACACCGCCAGAGCGCTCACCAAAGGCGCACAACTGCTGAGTCCATTGGTTTCCCCTGATCGACTTCACAACGCTTATCGGAAGTTGCCTTCATGGGTNCGNCCCAGCCCAATNCGAGGACATCACAAAATCGANCCCGAAGCGGNTGCGATGCATCGAAATGAAATGGTNCTCCGCTTCTTCAANANCTGCAACGCCCGGATTTCACCCAGTCAATACCTGGCTGACAAGTTCCAAGAAAATGCAGCAGGAACAGTACACGTCGTGCGTCACGGCCTNGACGAGGATTGGTTCTGTACACCCCCAAATAGACAAGCAAACGCTCCACTTGTTCACATCGGAACCATTGGGCACCACAAAGGTACGGACCGTGTCGTAGCCGCATGGCGTTCTGCTTTTCCAGACAAAACCCCACCCCTTTTACTCCATGGCCCCATCCTGGACCCCGATGCAGCCCTGGGTCACCCCGTAGGCGAAGTCTTGGACCCAGACGGTGTCCGTCAACTATTGCAAGGCGCGAGAGCGTTGGTGTTGGGAGCTCGTTGGCCAGAGAATGCCCCGTTAATCATCTTGGAAGCCCGAGCGGCTGGATGCCCCATCATCGCACCCTCCATTGGNGGAATACCCGAGATACTTGAAGATGGAACAGACGGAATATTGGTGGACTCAACGGACGACTCCACCTTGGTTGCGGCGATGAAAAAGGTGGTCAACCAAACAGCCCCAACGCCTTCCCCTCCACCACGCTTCGCATCCCAGGTGGTCGCCATTGAACAGGTGTACCAATCCGTTTCCGGTTCCAGCAGCCCATGAAAAAGCGCATCGCACATGTGCTTCACGGAGCGCCCGCTCAGAGCATGGGAGGCACAGGATTGTACGTTCAAGCCTTAGCCAACGAACTTGCCAACAAAGGGCACCCCGTGGCGATCGTGTCGCCCAACCCAGGCCATGACACAGAGGGAGTACCGCTTGGCGGTGGCGTAGAGGGGTGGAAAGTCGGACTGCCTGTACTNGAACGGTGGTCGGANACTTGGAACCAAACAACAGAGACTTGGAAGCGTTGGTGTGATGACTGGAAACCGGACATCATCCATGTCCACCATTTATCAGGATGGCCCTTGGGACTTATCCAAGCATCCACCTGCCACACTGTAGTGACCCTCCACGACTACGCGATTCCATGCGCTCGCGGCCAGTTGGTCAAGGCGAACCTCAGCCGATGCGAAGGGCCGAGCGCAACCAACTGCACAGCATGTCTCGCCCCCGCTCTCCGAACAAACTCACTCACCCTGATGGCGAGCCGCGTCTTGTCGCACTTCCCTCGCATCCGGAANCAAGCTGCCAACGCAGTTGCCCGACTGCCCGCACCTGGATCCAAATCCACCGTAGAGCAACGACTCCTCGCTGCCAAACAAGCACTGCAAAGTGCGGACGTCCTGCTATCCCCTTCGTACGATCTTGCCGCCAGAATGGAGGCCATGGGCTTCCGGAAGCCCACACACACAGAACTGCCGCTTCTCCACCCAGCCCCACCGCTCACAGAACCCGGGCAAGGCCCGATTCGTTTTCTATTCGCCAGCACCATCATACCGACCAAGGGTCCAGACCGCATCGTAGACGCGTGGGAAAAGCTCCAGCCCAATGCAACACTGACCATCGCGGGTCATGCACCCGAGTACGACGGCTTCCCTGGGTACTCAAACACCCTTCAAGAACGAGCCGCTGCAATCCCCTCAGTGCGCTGGATTGGCGCCATCGCACCGGAAAAAGTGCCTGAACTCATGGATGACCATGATGTCATTATCCTGCCTTCAAGATGGCCAGAAAACAGTCCATTGGTCATCCGAGAAGCCACCGCACATGGGCTTCAAGTCATCACCCATGAAAACGGTGGNACCAGCGAACTTGCTCCATCAGCCACACTTATCAACGACACCGATGAATCATTATATTCCGCAATAAAATTGCACGCATCGCCCCCCCGGAAACGCGTACAGGGGCGAAAGTGGCCATCAATTGAAGAGCATGCAGAAGCACTACTGACTGGACCGTACGGTTCAGTACAAGCGTGAAACGTTCAACCGAGCTACGATAGTCCCCTCTTAAAATGGGTCCCCATCGTTACCGAGCGCAACAATGTCTGAATCGTTCATCCTTCCAGAAGGCATCACCCTCTCCATGACAGACGATGGCATCGTCGTCGAAAATGAAGGGGATATTGTTNTAAACGGCACCATTGAAGGTGGCGTCCACAGCCTAAAGAGTCACAATGGAAACATTGTATTGGGCAATGATTTCGCATTGCACCGAATCGACGCGCCCAATGGAAATGTTGAAATCAATGGCCGAATTGAAGCGGATCGAATTGAAGCTGCATCNGTCGATATCAATGGCTCTGGGTTCACAGTTCGTGTTGTTCAGGCCAGCGAATCAATCTCATTGGGGGACACTACAGCCCACGCAGAGATCCTCATTGCACCTGTGGTCAACCTCTCCACTGGAACACTGGGCCGAATCACAGCGATTGAAAGCCACAATGAGCGGGGCGCTTCCAAGGTAAAAGGTTGCTTGAGTCTCGCGGATATCGAAGAGTTGTTTGACGGCTCTGAGGGATTCATTCGCGGATGGGAAATCACTCCCCTCCATAAGAGTTCACGCAAAACAAAGGCTGCAGCTAAAAAGGCCGCACCCAAGAAAGTGGCTCCAAAAAAGGCCGNTCCAAAACCAGCACCGGAACCTGAACCCGAACCTGAACCCGAACCGGTTGTAGAAGAAGTCGTTGAAGAAGTGGCTGCTGCACCCGAGCCGCCACCGGTACCAGAACCCGAGCCGGTACCCGAACCAGAACCAGAACCAGAACCAGAACCAGAACCAGAACCAGAACCAGAACCAGAACCACAAGTNCAGGCTGTGGAGGCCGTAGTTGTGGAAGAGGAAGAAGAGGAAGAACCCCCGGCCGTTCCCCCCGCAATCACAATGCCTGGACCCAGCACCGGCGAACGAGCCGAACAAGTCGAACAACTCTTCGACCTCTTTGATGAAACAGAAGAGGAGTTGGAAGCCGACCCTGCGGTCCATACTCGAATCAACGATGCCGTTACCGAACTGGTCAGCTACTACGAGGACTTGGACCTACCCCCGGTGGTGGAAAGGCTCGCTTTGTTGGTCGCCGAACGAGATTACGCGACTGTACGAAATGAAGTGGACGACATTTGGAACCAGCTTCTTCGCTATCACAAGCAGAAGAAACTCCGCCCCAAACCATCACTGACGACCACATTCAATACGATTCATGCCATCGTCAGAGATCTATAAACCGGCTTTAACGCCAGTCAGAAAGCAAAGATTCTACGTACCGTTTGTCTGTTGCTGACAGCGGCTCAAAACGAACACCCATTCCTGGGGTCATCGGTGCTGCCACATCTGTAGGCAATGTCCAACGAACTTCTGCACACGTGTCGATCCACCTGCGCCCACCGGGAAGCTGCACTCGCAACTTGAACTGTGTTCCAACCGCCATTGGGTGCGTCGTTTTAATAAACATCCCGCCAATGGTCTCATTTGACGTGTAGTCGACCAGAAAGTCTTCAATGTTGGTGTACTCAACACGAACTCGGCTGGGCGGTAGGGCGTCCACTTGAGCGACGTTCACGTTTTCTTGAGTCATGGGAATCATTGTGGCCTGCATGGATGGCTCCTTCTGCTGCAAACCCATTCGGCACGGCGAGACCAGACTTCAGCTTTTTTTTACACCTTGTTGTCCCCTGACGCCCCCAACACTGCCATCCTCTCGGTCAGAGCCTAATTTCGCAGGTTAAGCGAATGGACACACGGGAACATTTGCCATGGCACACACCATCACAAGAACATTGATCAAGACAATCGCGGTCACCCTGCCCATGGGTCTTTTGTCTTGCAACAAGTACGAGATGTTTCGTCTCGCCGGATACGAACAAAACAGCTTCGGTAGCGAAGTAGACGTCCTGTTCGTCATCGACAACTCGGGGTCCATGGCCGATGAAGCCGAGGGACTCATGTCCAACTTTTCCTCATTCATTGGAACATTGGCTGGAGAGAACGGAGCCGGAACGGCAACTGAAACGCTGACTGATGCCGTAGGAAATTACATCACCTATACGGCGGATCGTGGGAGAATCGTCGATTATCAGTTGGCAATTACCACAACATCTGACCGTTATAGCGATGGGTTTACTCCACAACCAGACCCCGGAGAAGTGGGCCTGCTTTTGGGAGAACAACTGGTGCTTGCAAAAGGTGACGCCAACGTAGAGACCAGCTTTCAACAGAATGTGGGCTGCTGGGCCACGTGTTGGAGTGGCTACGAAATGCCTACCGACCCAGCCTATGCTGGCGTTCCCGGCGACTGCGAGTTTCCGGAGAATGGTGTTGCTTCAAAAGAATATCTGGACTGTGTGTGCCTTGGAATTGAATACCCAGTGGAGTCGGTAGACTGGGATGACAACGCACTGTGCGGGTCTGGTGAAGAGAAACCCATCGAAGCGGTGCTTCAATCACTGTGTCGTTCCGTCGAGGAACCTCCAGAGATCTGTGATCATATAGAATCTGAGTTTGATCGTGAACGAGACACATTGAGCAACCCCGACTGGCTTCGCGAAGATGCAACCTTGGTTGTCATTATTGTGACCGACGAGGGAGACTCATCCGACCTGTATTCCGCAGGTGATGACGACCCTGCCAACTATTTGGAAGCGTTCGCAGCGTTCGATCGTCCCATAAAATTCGCTGCAATCGGTCCGGATCTAAGCTGCGACGAATACAACGACTGTGCACTCCGATGCAACTCGGGTGGAGCCACACCAAACGGCATTCGACGAATCCAAAACATCGTCGAAGCCACAGGCGGCTTTTACCGGCCCATCACAGAAGGTGGGGACGACGACAATGAGGACAACCTCACGGATTGCCAACCCGCCAACTATTCCGTTCACCTTGAAGATCTTGGACGCCTACTCATCAGCCTTGAAACTGCCTTTCAATTGCAGTCAGTTCCCGATGAAAGCACACTCCGAGTCTATGTAGATGACGAACCAGTATTGCGCTCTGAACTCCTGCAAGGCGATGAAGAGAGCAACACACTCAACGACGAATCGTACACCGATGGATGGTCGTACAATCCGGGCAACAACTCCGTCATGTTCTGGGGTTCAGCCATTCCTGATTTCAACCAAGATGTGCAGATTTTCTATCGCCCTGTCGATGGAAGTCCGCGCGAGCTGCCTTTCTAGGGTTTGATGATGACACGTGTTTTCTTGGCCATAGCCGCCTTCGTATTGACCACAGTATCTTCAGTGGCACATGCGCAAAATGTCGTTGATGTCGGGGTCGTCAAAAACGACGACATCAAGATTGTTCAAAAACTGCTCTACCCCAAAGCAAGGCAGAACGAGTACGGGGCCCATCTGGTGATGATGCCGTTCGACGCATTCACGTTCACGCCAGCCATGAGCCTAAGCTTCGCCCACCACATGAGGGAAGACTTGGGCGTCGAAACACAACTGACTGGCGGCTATGGATTGAAGAACAGCCACTACAAGCAACTCGAAAGCCCTGCATACGGTGTGGCACCCGATGTGTACCGATTCCTCGGAAGCTTCATGGCCGATGTGCAATGGTCACCCATTTACGCCAAAATGAATGTCGCTGGCCGTCGAATTTTCCACCACGACATCTTCCTCACTGGAGGATTGGGCATCACCTACGAAACAGCCATCCAGCCAGACTCTACACCTGCAATGTCCCCCACCTTGGGGTTGGGTTTCGGAGCTCGAGTCTACACCGGAAAAGACTACGCACTCCGTCTGCAACTCAGAGACGACATCATGCGCCAAAAGAGACTCAAGACAGCAGAAACCAAGGCTTGGTTCCTCAAGCAAAATGTTTCTCTGATGATTGGTGTCAGCAAAATAGGCGGTAAGTGATGAGCCGTCTTTCAACCTTCTGCTTTGCGGTTGGGTTGTCCTTCGCAGGACCCGCAGTTGCTCAAGATGTGGCTGCCCCCACCATGGACGAACGCAACGAAGCCTTTGCGGAAGTGAACGCAGCCATGGCGAGTGGCAATAAAGGTTCTGCTGCAGACGAACTCATCGCGCTCACTGAAGATCCGCAGTGGCCCGTCTTTCATGCAGAAGCCTACGCGCGCTTGGCCGTCCTCCTAAATCAGTTGGAACTGCCCTATTCAGCGCTCGCAGCCTACACAAAAGCCTTAGAAATCGACCCAGAAGGGGTTTCTTCCGAAGTGCAAAAAGCTGTCGACTTGGCGGACCAGGTCGGAGACCAGGCCATCTTGGAACCGGTTTTCGCAAGCAATATCGGCCTGACCGTGGATGACGCTACACGAAGCCGGATGGCCTATCTCGCTGCCCGTGAAAACCAGCGCAGAGGAAACCTGGGTGTCGCTGGGGCCATGCTCCAAATGGTGCAAGCCAAAGACCCTTACTACCCGGAAGCTAAATCCTTAGAAGGTGTCATTCTGTCTTTGCAAGGACGCCACGAGGCCGCCCTGACACCATTGCAGATCGCCCTTGCCACTGGAGCAAGAGCCAAGCGTGGAGACCAATTCAAAGCCACCGTCACGCTCAACCTGGCGCGCGCTTACTATGCTGCAGGAAACTACCCCCAAGCATCTCAATACTGGTCTCAAATCGAAAGGGATGATCCGAAGTGGCTGGATGCGCAGTTTGAAAGAGCGTGGGCCCATTTCAGAATGGAAGACATGAACGGAGTTCTGGCGCTACTCCAAAACCACGTTTCACCATACTTCCAAGACCGCTACTACCCCGAAGCATCCATGTTGCGCCTGTACGCACTGTTCCTGCTCTGCAAATTCCCTGATGCGTCAAAGCAACTTGAGGATTTTCAGGCTCAATACCGGCCACAGCAAGCAGAGTTGTTGCGCGTGTCGACCATGCCTGCATCAGGCCTTTTCGATGCGGTCCGGCGACACATCGAAACCGGCGCTTCAGACCTTCCAACAATGATTACTGCTCCACTGACAAATGAAGATCGCATCAATGACAGCATCAACGCGATTGCGAATGCTGAACAAGAGATGGGACGACTTCGCAATGTAAGTGCCAATACCTTTGCTCAAACCGCAATGGAATGGCTGACAGACCGGCGAGCCACTTTGGTTCAATCTGAAGGTGATCGCATTTTGGCCCGCGCGGCCTCCATGGAAGCGGAACTGAACGAAATGCTTTCCAATTCAGATGTAACCAAGCTCGACTTGATGCAGATGGAAACCCGTTTATTGGAACGGGCCAGCTTCACCGGAAAAATGCCAGAGAGCAAACGGCGTGTAAAACGCCAAGTGCGAGCCCGAGTCACCGAACGACTGTGGGATTGGCAAGGCGAGTACTGGGCAGACGAGATCGGGTATTACCGAGTGGATACCAAACCAGAATGCCCCGAAGGAATGCGAGCAGGAAGACCGAACTAAAAAGCGCCGTGAACCACTATTCTTCTTCGGAAGAGGCTTCTGGCGCCCGCATGCTGACTCGTCCTAACTGAGCCGCTGCGCCAAACAGATCGTCCATACCGCCCCCCAAACTGGGCATGACTCGCTTTCTTTCCGGCGGCTCCACAGGAGCTTCCGCTGAAGCCGTACTCGGTTCAGGAGTACCACTGGATACCGACCGCACGACCGGGGCGCGACTGGATTCTGTGGGCTTCATCCTAAAACGGCCCCCACGCTTCAACACTCGATCCATACGGGTGCGCGGCCGTGGTGCTGTGTCAGCCTCTGCCACCTCCGGCTGCCCAACATCAATATCGGGACGAACCGGAATCGCTGGCGTTCGAACACTTGAGGTTTCCTTCTTCGGACTCTCGGTTCGACGCGGCCATGAACGCGCCTGTACCGCAGCCCTCATCCTCGCAGCCACTTCCGCGGCACGATCAGACTCCGCCTGTCGCTGACTTTCTCGGCTGCTTTGATGCACAGGAGGGTTCGCTCTCGGCTTTGGAGGCGGAGACGGCGGAACCGACCGCTCCAATTTCTGGCGCAGCGCTTCAGGCGCCCCTTTTGATGCCTTTTTCTTCTGCTTTTTCGGCTGAAGATGAGGTGCCGGCTGCCGTTTTTTCGCTCCCAATCGCAAACTGACCGGCCCCAAACCGATGGGTACTTGTTGTCCCTTTGCATTGGGGTCCCAGGGATCTGCGATTCGATACAAACGGTACAGGCGATTGGACACCGCCACCCGTGGACGCTCCCACGCTCGTCGCCCCACCCGGAGAACCAAAGATGACCCACATGCAATTCGTGGCTCCAGTTCACCAATAATGTCACGTGCCTTGGCGCTATCCACTACGAGTTTATCCTCCACCCCAACAAAAGAGTCCGATTCTCTTTTCTCACCCAGACAAGCTAGACACACAAATGGTGACCGTCACTCCCCGAAGAGCAGAATCATGAAATCCCCTTTCGGTATTTATCTGCATAGCCCATGGTGTCGGACACGCTGTCCATACTGTGCGTTCAACGTTCAAGTGAACCCCAATGCAGATTTTGAGTCATGGAGGGATGCACTCACGACCGCATGGAAACACACAGCAACTTCGCTGACCGGCTCGGCGCACAGTCTCTATTTTGGTGGGGGAACTCCATCGCTCCTACCATCAAAAGTCATCCACCATCTAATCCAGACGCTTCCACTTGAACTCAACGCTGAAATCACTGTCGAAGCGAACCCGGGGACAATCACCACAACTGGGCTTGAAAAACTTCGGAACACAGGGGTCAACAGACTCAGTTTGGGCATACAAACCTTCAATTCTAAACATGCCAAACGACTGGGCCGAGGTCACAACGTTCGACAAGCACGCGCCTTGCTAAAAGACGTACACAGCATCGGCTTTGATAGTTGGTCCGTCGACCTGATGTTTGCGCTGCCCAATCAAACACTCGACGAACTCAAAATCGATATCGACCGACTTCTTGCTCTACAGCCTCCACATGTGTCGTTGTATGGACTCACAATAGAGCCAGGAACCGCATACGCCTCTGCAGAAAAAGCTGGAGACCTTACCCTTCCTGAAAGTGACACTTGGCGAAGCATGTACGACGAAATCGTGATGACCCTAGAGAAAGAAGGATTAGAACGGTACGAGGTCTCCAATTTTGCACGCCCAGGCCACCGGGGCCGGCATAATGAAGCCATATGGAGAGGCGGACACTACGTTGGTTTGGGGCCAGGAGCGCATGGGTTCCTGCCCAACGGACAACGAACATGGAGCCACGCAGACATCCACGAATGGCTCAAAAACCCACAACCAATTGGTGTACAACCCACGCCGCACGAAAGCGCAGTCGACCAGGTCCTGTCTTCTCTCCGCCACGTCGATGGACTAAATTTATACTCACTGCGCGCCAGTTCCGGCCATGAAGTGGACCCATCTACAATCTCGCAATTGAAGCTCGGAGGTTTATTGACACAGCGTGGAGATCACCTGCAATTGACCGACACAGCCTTCCCCATCGCCGATGGCATCGTTCGGCGGATTTGCGATGGCCTGTACCTTCCGAAAAGCACTTGACGCCTCCCCCGTCGAATGTGAGAAAATTGGGCAAGGAATTAAAAACAATGGCCGACACCCTCAACGAAAGCACCCCGGACGACGACGAACCTGTCATCGTGGATGACGCATTCTCGATTGATATTGACGACTCCATCCTTACTGAAGCCTTGGCTGCAGTGGAAAAGAGAATGGACGGTTCCAGAAAGAAGGCTGCAGCGGAGATGGGTCCCATCGATTTCGCAGAACTGGCGGCCGTAGAGTCCGAACTCGCCATCGAAGTTGACGACACGACTCCCGCCGAGGTCGACACTGGTTCTGTGGAGGCCCGGCTTCGTGCAATGGACGCAGAAGCAGAAGCCGATGACCTAAGAGANCGCTTGGATGGACTCAGCAAGAATCGGAGCGCCATTGAATCCCAGGTACACAAACTCTCTGCAAAGGTAAGCAAGGCCAATGCGAAGAATCAACAGGCGATTCAAGCACAACGGCATGCCGAGAAAAAGGCAGCACACTTGCGGGATGCCCTTGAGAAGCAGCAAAAAGACGTAGAACGCCTTCTTGGAAGAAGAAAGAAAGAGAAAACTGAAGAGTTCAATCGAGGGAAAACTGCCGCAGTCATGGTACTCGCGGAAGTGATCGACAACCTACTCCTTGCACTCAGTCACGACGCTGCATCCCCTGAAAAGATTATCGATGGCGTAAGGATGTGCGTCGATCAATTTGAAGGCAGCCTTGCCTCTTTGGACGTTCAAAGCATCACCCCTGAACGTGGGGATGAATTTGTACCCGCACTTCATGAAGCGATTGCAACAGAAAAAGATGATGAAGTTCCCCATGGACACATCATCGATGTTTTGAATCGAGGATACCAAATGGACGGGAAATTGCTCCGCGCAGCCAGAGTCACTGTCAGTGGTGAATAGCTGCCATTTTAAATGGCCATTTAGACCCGTTTGATGCGCCACAGAAATGCGCCACACTTGTAGCCCCGCCCATCATGCAGTGCGTTTAGTTGCATGTCGGTGCGCTGAGCCGGACCATTCAAAAAAACAGGAATTTTTTGACTTTTATCGCGTAAAATAGCGTGCTAAACATCGTCAAGACTTTTACTGTATGCTACAAAATGAACTCGCCTACATTGGAGTGTCGGCATGGCCACTGCGCCGAAAGCAATCGGCATCGACTTGGGTACCACGAACTCGTGTGTTGCTGTCATCGAACACGGAGAACCCGTTGTCATACCAAATGACGAGGGGACGCGCACAACGCCGTCAGTGGTGGCATTTACAGACGACGGTGACAGACTTGTGGGCCATATCGCTCGACGGCAAGCCAAAACAAACCCTGATCGAACCCTGTACGCTGTAAAGCGGTTGATCGGTCGACGGGATGAGGACAAAGAGACCAATCACACGCGAACCTTGGTTCCATATCAAATCGTTGCCGCCGACAATGGTGACGCCTGGGTCAGCGTAGAAGGCAGAGCGTACTCACCCTCTCAAATCAGCGCCATGATTCTTGAGAAGATGAAAAGCATCGGCGAAGCCTATTTGGGTGAAGACATCGGCCAGGCCATCATTACGGTTCCGGCCTATTTCAACGATTCACAACGCCAAGCCACCAAAGATGCCGGGCGGATTGCTGGCTTGGACGTTCTCCGCATCATCAACGAGCCTACTGCTGCGGCACTCGCGTACGGTCTTGGCCGTAAAGAACACGAACGCATTGCTGTATTCGACCTTGGCGGTGGCACATTCGACATCTCGATTCTAGAACTGGATAAAGGTGTGTTTGTGGTCAAAGCGACCAACGGTGACACCTTCTTGGGCGGAGAGGATTTTGACGCAAGGATCATTCAGCATCTGCTGAAAAACTTTGAAGAGTCCTCTGGAATCAATGTCCACGGTGACCGCGTGGCCATGCAACGGCTCAAAGAAGCCGCTGAAAAAGCCAAACACGAGCTATCTGCAGCCGACAGCACCGACATCAGCTTGCCATTCTTGGCATCAAACGATGATGGCCCCGTCCACCTTCAAGCTTCTATGAGTCGAAGTGAAATGGAAGGATTGGTCGCGGACCTCATCCAACGGATCGAAGGTCCTTGTAAGCAATGCCTGTCAGACGCGGGTATGCAAGCTTCGGATCTGGATGCCGTACTCTTGGTNGGCGGNATGACGCGCATGCCGAGAGTCCAAGAAAAGGTAAGAGAACTTTTCGGACGTGAACCAGAGAAGGGCGTGAACCCAGACGAGGTTGTGGCCATCGGTGCGGCGGTTCAAGCATCTGTACTCCAAGGCGATGTCACGGATGTACTCCTGTTGGACGTCACGCCACTGACCTTGGGTATCGAAGTGAAGGGTGGAATCGTGGAACCCATCATTCCTCGAAACACAACCATTCCATGCCGGAAATCCAAAGTGTTCACCACCGCGCTGGACAACCAGGACATGGTTCGTGTTCAAATCCTTCAGGGTGAACGAGAAATGTCCGAAGACAACAAGAGTCTCGGAAAACTGGAACTTACTGGACTCCCCCCAGCACCACGTGGTGTGCCCGAAATCGAAGTTACCTTCGAAATCGACGCAAATGGCATCATGAATGTCCGCGCTAAGGATCTGGGGACCGGAAAAGCCCAGAGTACACGAATCGTTTCTTCAAGCGGTCTTACCGATGAAGAAATCGACAATATGATCGATGATGCCGATGAACACCGCGCATCCGATGAATCTCGACGCGCTTTGGCGGAAGCCAAGAATCAGCTCGATGGACTGATCTACACAAGCCGAAGAAGCTTTGAAGAGTTCGGAAGTTCTCTTTCAAATGATGACAGTGTGACCATTCAGGGCGCATTGACCAATGCAGACAAAGCGCTGGACACATCGGATGTCGATGCAGTCAACGATGCATTCCAAAGCCTGTCTACGGCCGGCCAGTTGTTGGCGGATGCCATTTATGGCTCGCTTGGCGACGCCGCCTCTGACGACTTCGACGATGATGACTTCGACGATGATGACTTCGACGATGATGACTTCGACGATGATGATTTTGACGACGATGATTTTGACGACGATGACTTCGATATCGAAATAGAAGATGACGACGACGTCGACGCGCACAGTGGCACCTAATAGGGTCCTCTGAAAGGAGGGAAACCATTGGCGAGACGCGATCTATATGCCGCCTTGGGTGTGACCCGTGGTTCTTCTGCTGACGAAATCAAGAAGGCGTACCGCAGTCTTGCCCGCCGCTATCATCCAGATCGCAATGATGGAAATGAAGAAGCTGCGGAGCGATTTCGGGACATCGCAGAGGCCTATGAAACCCTGAGCAATCCGGAGTTGCGCGCCAGATACGACCGTTTAGGGCCACTATATCGCCCAGATGGCCGTCCTCCATCACCCGATGAGGTATCAGACTGGGTCAGCGATACCATCGGCAGTGTGTTTCGGAAACGGCGTCCAGAACAGGGAGAAGACCTTCGCTATACGCTTTCTATAGACCTTGAAGCGGTGGCCACTGGAGGAGAGCGAACCATAGAGGTTCGCAGACAAAAGGTTTGTACGACATGTCGAGGATCGGGAGCAGACCCCAACGGTGGGGAACAAACCTGTACGCACTGCGGTGGTAGTGGAAAAGTTGGTGGCCGCCGACTGCTTAGGAACAAATGTCCGCACTGCTCAGGCACGGGGAAAATCGTCGTACGAAAATGTCCTACGTGTGCAGGGGCTGGACGTGCTGAAGTGGTTGAAACGCTCAAGGTTCGCATTCCAAAAGGTGTGGCCACCGGTCAAAAGCTAAAATTGAGAGGGAAAGGAAACGACCCTCGATCCCCTGGTGAAACAGGCGACCTCTATGTCATTATCAGTGTCAATGAACACGCACTGTTCAAGCGCAGGGGTACCGACCTGTACTGTGTGGTACCCATCACGTACGGACAAGCCACCTTGGGAGCTGATCTCACTGTACCCACCATCGACGGTAAAACCACAATCCGGGTCCCACCCGGTACAGAGAGCGGGAAAGTGCTTCGTCTTGCTGGGCGTGGACTTCCAACAATGAAGGGAGGACGCAGTGGAGACATGCATCTGGAGCTTCATGTGGAAATCCCACAAACCGTGTCTCCAAAACAACGACAAGCCATCGAATCGCTCGACAAACTTCTGGGTAATGAGACACACCCTCTGCGCAGTGAGTTCATAGAGAATATGGGGAAACGGTGATGAGTCGTATTTTCCTATTCTTGGTGACCCTCTGCCTGTCCGGCTGTGCCGTGCGAGGCCCTGCGGCCGCAGCGGAACCCGATCTAATTCAACGAGCTCGCGTCATCTCAAGTCAAGATCGAATGGCTGCGATCCGACTGCTTGAAGACGAGATTAGTGCCGGCAGAGCAGACACCAGCGTCGTCCCCTGGGCGATGCTTTGGGCTGGAGAGCAGCGACGTCTAAGTGGAGATCTGGAACAAGCGAGACAATGGTTTGGGGAACTCGCATCCCGCTACCCTACACACCCACTGAAAGACCCCGGCATACTGGGTATGGCACTGGTAGATGCTGAGAAATCTCTTTCTGGCAATACACTCGCAACCATCCAACTGATGGGTGATCGCGGTGTGCCTGACACCATGAATGCAGATCGATACCGAATCCTGGCACGCGTTGGAGCAGACGAAGGCAGCCCACGAACCAAGGTGGTCGATCTTGCCAACAAGGCGCTCCGCTTTGCTGTAGAAGACGCATCGGTAACTCAAAGAGTCCAGAACTCTCTGCAAGATATTCTAGCAACCACAGAAGCTACGAAACCAGAAGCAGCCCCCACGGGGACTGCGGAAGAAATCGCAGTCGCCCAGGCCCGACTGGCCCTTCAAGAAGGCCGCTATGAAGAAGCACAGGACCTGGCAGATGATGCCCAAAAAACCTGGCCAGCATCTGTGTTCACACAGGAACTAAAATACATCGGGCTGCGGGCTGCGGCAGAGAACAAAACAGTAGCCGGAAAGGTCGGTGTTTTGCTTCCGCTTGCAGGCGATTTTGCTCCGGCAGCAGAACAACTCAAGAAAGTCATTGAAGAGGTCAACATCCAATCGGGTGAACCTCTAGAATTGGTGTTCGCAAACACAGATGGCACAGAAGAGGGCACCATCGAGCAACTGGTCGACTTGGTGATCGAACAAGGCTGTGTATCGGTCTTAGGGCCACTGCTGAAAACCAACGGTGATGTGGCAGCAGAACACGCACAAGCGCTGCAAACCCCATTGGTGACCCTCACTCAAGGCGGAGACCCGACCGCAGCGGGCGATTTTGTCTTCCGTGGATTCATGACGCTTCAGCAGCAAGTAGACGCTTTGGTCACGCACTCAATTAATGAAAACGGACATACTCGATTTGCCATTCTTCACCCCAACAATGGCTACGGCACGACCGCAAGAGATCTATTCACCAACACTGTGACCGAACACGGGGGCGAGATTTCCGACATCGTAGGATACGAGATCGATACCAACGACTTCCGGCCCACCGCTCAGGAACTCGGAGAAAAACTCTCGGAAGAGCGGCAAGCAGAGCTTCTTGAACTGCAAGCCGCCGCCCGACGTCGAAATATGGACAGACGGAAAGTAATGCTTCCGCCCACCATCGACTTTGATGCGATCTTCATTCCAGACAACCACCAACGGGTAGTCTTGGTCACAAGCGCACTTGCATATGAAGAATTCCCCGTCGGCTCGTTTAGAAAAAACGTTCAAGACACCCCGATTCAAATGCTGGGCTTGAACAGTTGGAATCATTCCAAACTGGTCTTGAACGGAGGTAAGTACGTTAGAAATAGTGCCTTTGTTGACGCATTTTGGGCTGATGACCCAGACGAGTCGGTACAAACCTTCGTGCGTACATTCAAAGAGACCATTGGCCGTTCTCCACGAATCACCGATGCGCTCGTATGGGATGCCACACGATTGCTGATCGCCGGTGTGGTCGAAGGTGGAGATGATCGAGATGCAATCCGCGTTGCACTCAGCGCCATAGAAATTGATGACCCCGTCGCTGGTGGGAAAGGCTTCAGTGAAAACCGAGAAGTCGACCGGACCTTCCATGTTCTGACGATCAAGAAATACGGCGGGATTCAGCCCTGGATGCCCGAGCCACCATCTGAAACCGATGATATCGATGAAACCGATGAAACCGATGAAACCATGTCCCNTGAAGAAGAGGGNGCAGTTGAACCTGAAAATGAACCCGAAATACAGCTTATCGAGTAGCTTCAAATACTCCATGGTAGAATGTCATTGGAGGACCAAGAACATCCATGCCCGATGACCCTGACGAATCATTCGTCATCGATCACCTACTCCAACACCGTCCAAGGATGTCCGTTCCAGCGGTCCATCAAGATGACGCAGAAGTTCGTCTCCGTGCGGTGGGCGACGACGCAGCGCGTATCTCTTCCGACTCCGTCGTTACCGTTGATGCAATGGTAGAGGGCATCCATTGGGATCACCGATTGACGGCTGCAGATGTAGGGTGGAAACTCGTCGCAGTGAACGCTTCTGACATCAACGCGATGGGCTGTATGCCTACATGGGCAGTCATGACCATCGCGCTCCCCCGCCCTTTGGACCGACAATGGGTGAAAGATTTTGCGCAGGGCATGGGTGAAGCACTCGGTGAATGGTCCATCGATCTGGTGGGTGGAGATACCACCGCAAGCGGAGGCAGTACGATGGCCACGCTGACGCTGGCGGGGCAAGGACAACACATCATCGGACGCAGCACAGCCCAAGCCGGGGATGATGTTTGGGTCACAGGAATGCTAGGAAGCGCGGCTGCAGGGTTCCTGCTTCAGTCTCCGAGTCCTCAATGCCAGCAGGCTTTGACCAGGCCTCGCCCACCCATCGGCTTGGGGAAAGCACTTGCGGAAGCAGGCATCGTTCACGCCATGATGGATATCTCCGATGGCATATCAAGGGATTTGACTACGCTGTGTAGGACCAGTGGTGTGGGTGCCGTTGTTCAAGCTGAATCTCTACCCATGCTCGATGAGGTCGCCGCTCACCCCAATGCTCTCGCAATGGCCGTCGGTTTTGGGGAAGACTACGAACTACTCTTTACGGCCGCCCCGGAAAACCGGGAGAGCATTCTTCATACGTCCGAGCCATGGGGCAAGCCATTCAGAATCGGCGTTATCGACGACAACAAGCACCTGGGAGCCCGACTACACGAAATGTCATGGCCAGCCCACGTGTTCTCTCACTTTGGTGGGGAANCATGAGCCGGTTCTTTCTCCTATTGCTGATTTCTGGTGCCGCCTGGGCAAGTACGGGTGCGTCGATAGAAACTTCAGTGGGTACCGTCCTTCCAACAATTCTATTGTCCATCGCCCTTCTGGTGATGTCGGCATTCTTTTCATCTTCAGAAACCGCTCTTTTCAGTTTGCAGCCTGTGGAGTTGGAGTCGATGTCTGGCCGCGGCGAACAGGAAGTCCGCCGTCTTTTGGACAGCCCACGACAAACACTGGCTTCTATTCTGATCGGAAACGAAACCATCAACATCGCGCTTTCGACTGTCACAGCCGGTCTTCTATTGCGCATGTTTCCCAATGAACCTTGGCTCAACATCATCATTGTGGCGCCCATCCTATTGATTTTCGGAGAGGTCATACCGAAAACATTGGCTTTCCGGTTTGCGCGACATCTTGCTCCCATTGCCGCTCCCATCCTTTGGCGCTTTGCACGTCTGACCACCCCCATACGGTTCATCCTCAGTCGTCTCGCAGATGCCGCTTTGGTCATCACGGGTGGTAGTCGAGCTCCACGGCAAGCAGAACTTCGGGAAGCGCACCTTCGGGAGTTGATCGACCGAGGCAGAAAGTCGGGCAATATTCGTCCGGTTGAGCAAGAAATCCTGCATCGCGTATTTGAATTTGGCGATTTGTCTGTTGGCCAACTCATGACACCTCGGTCCCAAACCTTCTCGATCAACCTACAGACGCCCTGGCCCGAACTGATCCGCTCCCTCCAAGAATCGGGACACAGCCGAGTGCCAGTGTGGCAAGGGGCGCCCAACAACATTGTGGGGACCCTGCTCGTGAAGCGCCTTCTTGCGCTGGTCGCAACCCAGCGCACCAATGGAGACCCCCGTACCCCGAACCCCCGACAAATCCATAAACTGCTTCATGCGC
>PALY01000103.1 GCA_002707085.1 Deltaproteobacteria bacterium | reverse complement strand
CGACTCTGATGCTCACTTCGGTGTTTTTCGGTACCTCAACGGTCCACATGCTGGGACGGGTCGAGTCTACTTGAACTCCGTCTACAATTTCTCCGCCATCCTGATCTTCGACTGTGATCGTGCCGGCTTCAAGACCCAGAGTGTCATCAAGCGGTATGTCAGCATAGACCCAGCCTTGCCACTGTATGGTGCTGGCATCTGGCTGATCATCCACGATGAAGTACTGCGAACAACCAAGGGCAAGAATAAGAGAAGAGATAAGCATAAGTTTGAACTAACGTGGCGTGTTCAGTGGGTCAGGGTGGCAAGGATAGAGCGGCTTCGAAGTCGACGGCCCAGGTGTTGTTCCAACAGTTCCGCCAATGCCCATTGTGGCCCAGGCGGGACGGGTACGTCGATGCTTTCGCGCAATGGAGTGCGCCGTGCAGTCTCTATAGCAGCCAACCATGGGGTGCTGACGGCTTCTCCGTCGCGTGAACACGCGTAATGGTGGACTCCTGCAGTGGTTAGCTGCATCTGTCCTTCGGGCTGTAGTCCGCATGTCATACACACATTTAATCGGGGGGCGATGCCGGCAAAGGTGAGGGCTTTTGCCTCCAACCCCAGCCGAAACAATGGGGACACAGGACCGCTTAGGGCATCTATGACTGTAATGGCCATGTCCAACAGGCCATACAGTTTGGGTTCGGGATGATCTTCTCGGGCGAGTTGGCCACACACTTCGGTGGCATAGGCCATCAATGCGATGCGGTCTAAATCACCTCGTGCATGGGTTCTGCCATCCTCAAGCAGGGCCGAATCCAGTCCCCACCAACCACCTTTGGGGGGACGTAGGGTTGCTTCAATGCGGTTTCCTATGTCGAGGGCGCCCCCGAAACGTCGGCTTGACTTTCTGGCATTCCGAGCGTGCGCAGTGATGCGGCCGTTCTCTGGAGTCAGGAGTCGTACGATTCGATCGGCTTCTCGGTGTTCTTGTAGCCCCACCACGATGGCGGTTCGATGTACTGGGAGAGGGCGGCTCACGTTGGTAGCATCAACATGCAGGTCCAGAAGTAGATGAGTATCGCCACGATGTCGATACCTGTGGTCACGAATGGTCCGGTTGCGATGGCGGGATCGACACCCAGTCGATGCAGTGTGACTGGGACCATCAACCCAAAGGTGGCTGCCACAGTGACTGTGGCGACGATGGCTGTGGCGATGGCCAGTGCAAAGTCGATCCGGTTCTCTCCACCAACGAAGAATGCATACATTCCAAGAATAAATGCGAAGGCAATTCCCATCAGCAATCCAACGCGGAGTTCATGCCAGCCCATTTGAGCCGTTCCAGCAACGTTGGCGTGTCCAGTGGCGATGTTCTGTACAGCAATTGTGGCTGCCTGTACGCCGACGTTACCGCCCATGCCCATCATGACGGGAATGAAACCGGCAAGAATGGGAAGTCGACTCATGGCGTCTTCATATGAAGTAATAATCATCGCCATCGCGATGCCCCCGAAAAGGGTGAGAAACAGCCACGTTGCACGTTGTCTGGCCGCTTTAAATACGCTGCCTCCGGTGGGATCAACCTCATCTCCGACACCCGCCATAAGGAGCATGTCTTCCATGGCTTCATCTTGAATAACGTCGACAACATCATCGATGGTCACAATGCCGAGAAGTCTGCGCCCTTCATCTGTGACGGGTAGGGCCAGCATGTCGTACCTGGATACAATCCGTGCCACGTCTTCCTGGTCTGTTTCTGGTTCCACAGAGATGACTTCTGTGGTCATGAATTCGTTGAGTGCTGTGGATGGAGGGTGGGTCAACAGCGCGCGCAATGAGGTGACACCGACAAGTTGTTTGGTGTCGTTTTCGATATACAGGTAGAAGATCATCTCGAGATCGCCTGCCTGTTCGTGAAGTGCATTGATGGCGTCTCTGCATGTGGTGTCTTCGTGTGCCACGAACACCAGTGGCTGCATGATTCCACCAGCAGAATCTTCAGGGTAGGCAAGGATTTCTTCTACGTGTTCCTTGTCTGTTTGGTGGATGGCTTCTAGGGCCAGTTCCCGAATGTCTTCTGGCAAAAGCTGAATGATGTCTGCTTCATCATCCACTTCCATGTGGTTGAGGAGCCGAACCAAGCGGTCAAAGTCGACCTCTGCGATCAGCAGTTTGAAATCGGATTCATCCAGTTGAACCAAGACGTCTGCATACGTTTCTTCATTCTCGACCTGCTGCATGACGAGCTTTTGCTCGTGGGGTGCCAAGTGCCCAACGGCTTCAGCAATGTCTTCGGCGCGACTTTTCTCAACGGTACGCTTCAAGGATGCAACGGCGCTCCTGCGAGCCAGGCGACGCATTGCTTCGACGAGGTTTTGTACACGTTGAGCCATGGGCTATTCCACTGCTTCGTGAAGAAATACGAGCCGCCGTCCTCGGGAGAGGTTCCCAAGAGGCTCTAGGCGTTCATCGTTGTAGTGCATGAGTACTCGAGTCAAGTCTGAGACTTCAATCTCTAGTTTGCGCACAGCGTTGAATTCTTTGGTTGTGCTTCCAGCCAAAGTGCTATCGAAGACGATGTTTCCATCTGTGACGGCTTTGACTTTCACATTTTCGATGGCATACACACGGACTTTATGCGGCGGGCCCAGCGGCACTGCCAGTCCGGTTTTGGAATCTATTTGTGGTGCAGTAAGTCGATGGCTCACTTGAAGAGCGAGGACGATTGCCAACGTGAGGACAAATCCAGCCAAGACCAAACGGGTCAGGGGTACCAGCTGACTGGATTGAATCGCAGCATGGGTTGCTTGGGCAACTTTGGCTTCTATTTTCTCATCAACAGCATCTTGTTCTGTTTCTGAACGAGGGTCTTCGCTTTGACCTAAGAATTCCAGGTACTGGCGCAAATAGCCTCTAAAGAATGGACCGGGAGGGAGAATCTCATGGTTTCCTTCTTCCAGGGCCTCAAGGTATTGTCGAGGAATGCGCGTACGGGTAGCGACATCGTCCAAAGACCATCCGCGTCGTTCCCGTTCGTGGCGCAGTTCCGTCACTCACCACACTCCTTGGTCAGCCATTTGTTGACTTCGCGGGACAGCTCTTTGTTGTTGGCCTCCCGGGCTGCAGTGCGCAAGTAGTTGCAAGCATCCTCTGAACGATTCAAGGGAAAGAGGGCTTGTGCCGCGTGAAAGTACGCACCAGGCGCCTCGTCACCGCATGTTTGGATGACCGTTTCCAGGTCCTCAAGGGCTCTTTCGTGATCCGCTTTGGCGTGGTACGCCAGCCCTCTATGAAATCGAGCCGGGCACAGCTTTGGAACTTTCCGGATGGCTTGAGTTAGCGCTTCGATGGCTTCGTCGTGTCGACCCATGGTGAATAGCGTGAACCCTTTGGAATTCAGTGCTTTTCCTGGCATGCGATAGGTCAGATCGGCGAGGGTGATGTTGAACTGTTCTAGGGCTTCATCGTAGCGTTGGACCTTTAGTAGCAGCAGCCCATAGTTGTAGTTCACTCTTGCGGGTTCGATGGAAGTACCGATTTTCATTGCACGAAGGAAGGCATCTTCCGACTCATCATGTGCCCCTGAAGCCATATAGGCGAGAGCCAGACGTTCCCATGCAGTCGCATTTTGTGGATTGAGTGCTGCAGCTTGTCTCAGTGCCTGGACTGCTCCCGGCGTGTTGCCTTCCTTCAGGTAGGCTGTGCCCAGGTTGGTGCGGGCTTCAGACTTCTGAACCCTTTCGGCTGTGACACAAGAGAGCAGTGAGGCGATGATGAAGAAAAAATGAATCACAGGACGTGTCCAAGCAAGGGGGCAAGAGCCTGCTTTCGTTCCTCGGAGATTGCTTCTTCGGGCGTCAGCAGTGCGCCCACGAGCGCATTGTGGTGTGGTGCGGGACCTTTGTGGGCCTGGAGCAATGGTACAGCATTGGCGATGACTTTCTGGGCAAGCGCTACATTGGCACGCAAGACGGCGATGACTTGATCGACGGTGACGTCGTCATGTCCTTCATGCCAACAGTCGTAGTCCGTAGCCATGGCCAGTGTGGCATAGGAGATGGAGGCTTCACGTGCGAGCTTGGCCTCTGGAAGGTTGGTCATGCCGATGACCCTGGCTCCCCACGAACGGTACAGATTTGATTCTGCACGGGTGGAGAAGGCAGGCCCTTCCATGCACACATAGGTGCCACCATCGTGTACTGTGGCTCCTGCCTTTTGGGATGCTTCAAGGAGCATTTGGCGGAGCGTCAGACATACGGGATCGCCAAAGGCAATATGTGCCACGAGTCCGTCTTCGAAGAAAGTGGCCTTTCTTGCCTTGGTTCTGTCGATGAATTGATCAATCACCACAATATGGCCAGGTACGACAGCTTCTTCCAATGAACCTACGGCGGAGACCGAGATAATCCAGGAAACTCCAAGTGACTTCATTCCGAAGACGTTGGCTCGGTAGTTCACCTCAGATGGATTGAACTCATGGTTTCGGCCGTGACGAGGAAGAAAGACGAGTTCTACGCCTTCGGTGCCTTCCAGTTGACCGATTAAATAGGGTGCGGATGGTTGACCGAAAGGTGTTTCCACGGTCTCTTCACGGATGTTGGTCAGCCCGTCCATTTGATACAGGCCACTGCCACCAATCACGCCAATACGAAGAATGTCACTCATGCTTCCTCCAAGTGAAGGAGGACTAACCAATTTCGAGGCTATGGTCCGTCTTCATGCGCTCAGTGGAACGGCCTCTTCTTTGGAGGCTTTGCCGAGTTGCCCACATGCGGCAGAGATGTCCTTGCCTCGGGTGACACGAACAGAGCAGTGAACACCCCGGCTAACCAGGTAATGCTGGAAATCTTTGACCCTTTCTGCACTGGGTCGTTTGATGTCTCGAGCCGGGTTCTCATTGTATGGAATCAGATTTATTTTTGATTTTACACCGCGCATCAGCCCGATGAGCCGCGCAGCATCTTCCATTGAATCGTTGAACCCAGCCATCATCACGTATTCAAATGTGATTCGTTTTGCCTTTGGAAGGGGCAAGTCTTTGCAGGTTTGAATCAGTTCATCCAGGCTGTATTTCCTTGTAATGGGCATCACTTGGAGTCGTTGCTCTTCGCTGGATGCATTTAGGCTTACCGCGATGTTCACAGGAAGTGCGGATTGAAGCTTTTTCATTGCGGGTACAAGGCCCACCGTGGAAACGGTAATCTTTCGGTGACTCAGGTTCAGCCCATCATCATCAAGCATCGTGCGGATGGCAAAAATGATCCCGTCCAGATTGTGGAGCGGTTCTCCCATGCCCATCATGACGATATTGGTGATGGGCTTTTCGGGTCCGAGATCCTGAGCGACTTGCAGGACCTGGTTGGCTATCTCAGAGGGCGACAGGTTTCGTTTGAGTCCCAAATCTCCTGTAAGGCAGAATGTGCATGCCATTGCACACCCCACTTGGCTGGAAATACACAAAGTCCTGCGCGCTTTTCCAGGGTGGTCTTCATCTGGAATATAGACGCTCTCGATATGGGACCCGTCATGGCATTCCCATAGATACTTCCTTGTCCCGTCTTTGGAGTGCTGAACCCCGGCCGATTTCAGCCAAGTGATGGTTGCTTTCTCTGCAAGCCAAGTGCGCGTTTGCTTGGGGATGTTCGTCATCTCGTCAAAATTGTCGAGACCGCGTTGCCAAAGCCATTTGAAGACTTGGTGTCCACGAAAGCGTTTGTCGCCTTGTTCGATGAACCACGCCTCCAATCCCGCACGATCAAAAGCCTTCAGATCGGTACGGCCATCGCGCTCAAAGCACTTTTGGCGTGGAATATAGGCAGACTCGGTAGACACGTGTACTCCTTTCGGACCCCGCGCTCTAACGGGATTGGCGCGTGAAGGGGAGCGAAATATGCCTCATGGCACAAGCTCGTTGCTTTCAGCTGGCTGGCCCAAAGGTGTTTGTATGGCGGTTTTTTGGATGCTTTTAGGACTTCCACTCGGGCTGCACGCGTTCTGTAAGACGGGTCCAGCGTTCGTCTCCACCCCGGGTAGAGATTGCTTGGCGAATGGCCCACCTATCGCCAATCACACAGCAAAATCGTTTTGCGCGTGTGATGCCTGTGTACAATAGATTGCGTCGAAGCATAACAAAATGAGCGCGATGTAAAACGCACACCACGGCCGGATATTCGCTGCCCTGACTCTTGTGAATGCTGATGGCGTATGCGAGTTCGATATTGCCGAGTGCTTCTCCTCGGAGTTGAACGTGACGGCCATCGAAATCTACAGTGAGTACCCCGGTGTCCACTCGATAGATGGTTCCTACATCTCCATTAAATATATCGTTGTCGTAATCGTTCTTTAGCTGAATGATTCGATCTCCATCGCGGAAGATACGGTGACCCCTTTGAATGAAGGATCCAGTGGGGTTTAGGGCTTCCTGTAGGCGGGTATTCAACGCATCTGTGCCCAATGGTCCGTTGTGCATGGGGGTGAGNNCTTGGATGTCTTGAAGGGCATCAAAACCACGAGATGGGAGTCGTTTCGTGACGATTTCGACAACGGCGGTTTGGGCGTCCATTGGGTTGCCTTTATGGATCTCAAAGAAGTCTGAGATACCCCCAGTTTGTTCCCCGGAGACGGGTGCTTCTCCACCGTTGATTCTGTGTGCGTTTTGAATGATTCCTGAGTCTTGAGCTTGTCGATAAACTTCGTTCAGCGTGGCGACTGGGATTTGCCCAGAAGTGATGATGTTGCCCAAGACCTGGCCTGGACCTACGCTGGGTAGCTGATCTGCATCTCCGACCAATACCAACCTGCACCCGTCTGGTATGGCAGCGAGTAGGGCCGACATCAGCCGTATGTCAACCATTGAGGCTTCATCGACAAGCACCCCATCTACGGCAAGAGGGTTGGTGGCATTGCGTTGAAACTGTCCTGTTCGGCCATTGAATTCCAGCAGTCGATGAATGGTTTTACCTTCGGCCCCTGTTGCCTCCGCGAGTCGGCGAGAGGCCCGTCCAGTTGGTGCGGAAAGGGCCCATGTTTCTTTTCGGCTTCGTGCGAGGTTCAGAAGGAGTTTGACGATGGTTGTTTTTCCAGTTCCCGGCCCACCCGTGATCACCGTGACGCCCCCAGTCAGGGCTTGAAGGACGGCGCGGCGCTGGTCGCCGTTGAGCGAAATGTTGGATTTCGCTTCCAAGCGCTGCAAGGTGGGAGGGCTGGCCGGAGGGGCATTTTTATGTGCCGCAAGGAGATCCAGTAGTCTGCGCGCAACCTGTTGTTCGGCTCTCTCCAAGGTGGGCGAGTAGATGGGCTGGGCCTCGGGCGAGTGTGCCTGATGGACAACAATTCTTCCTTGTAGCGTCAGTCGCTCTACCGCTGCCGTGGATGCCCCGGGGGTAACGTTGAGTTGCTCCCCTCGGGTTGTCAGCTCTCTTCTGGGCAAAAAGCAGTGCCCCTGGCCCTCCGCTTCACGTATCAGGTGAAGTACAGCGGCATCGGCTCTGTCCGGGTGGTCGAGATCCAGCCCCAACTCCCGTGCAATCTGATCTGCGGTGCGAAAGCCGACCCCTTTGACTTCCGCGGAAAGGCGATAGGGCTGATTGTTCACCACCGTTGCGGCTTTGTCTCCATACTTTTCGACGATGCGGTTGGCCAAAGCCCTCCCAATTCCGTAGCCGTGCAGGGTTGCATACAATTCCCTATTTTTTCGATCAGCAACCCAATGGTCTCGGATTCGCTCCATGCGCTTTTTACCAATGCCATCCACATCGAGCAGTCGTTCGGGTTCCTCTTCAATTACGGCCAATGTTTCAAGGCCAAATGTCGCGACGACGCGTTTGGCAAACTCTTTCCCTAAGCCAACCACTGCACCCGAACCCAAATAGCGCTCCAAGCCGCGTTTGGTTCTGGGATCGTCTACCAGCAGACTCGTGGTTTTGAATTGACGTCCATGGGTGGCGTGGTCTACCCATCTCCCTTGAAGAATCAGGTGCTGACCTTCAGTGACATGGCCGATGGGGCCGACTACGACGACGCGTCGTTTGTCGGTGGTTCGGACTTTGGCGACCGAAAAGCCGCCATCTTCCGTTCGGAATGTAAATCCGAGCAGCTCGCCTTCAATGCGCGTCTCGCCAGCGTTCATTTACCGGCTATAAACTTCGTAGCGTTCCAAGTGGTAATGGCCCATGGCTCGCACGACGATGCGTTTCTTGATGTCTCGTTCTAGGTCTTCTACGCTGCCGAGTTCGGCCCCATACATCAGGTCTGCCACCGCTGGATTGGCATTGATGAAGATGTTCTCTTCATTTTTCGTGCGCGCATTTTCCCGCTGGATTTCCCGCAGAATGTCGTAGACAATTGTGGTGCTGGAGCGGGTGTGGCCTGTACCTCCACAGTAGTGGTAGGTCTGAGAGATGGATTGAACCAAGTCTTCTTGAACCCGTTTTCGGGTCATTTCCACCAAGCCTAAGTCCGAGATCTTCAGCGCGTTGGTTCGAGAGCGGTCCTTCTTTAGGGCTTTTTCAAGGGCTTTGTTGACGCGGTCACGATTGGATTGACGTTCCATGTCAATAAAGTCGAGGACGATAATCCAGCCGATATTTCGCAATCTCAGTTGGTGCGCGATTTCGTCTACGGCTTCAAGGTTGCATTGGGTCGTCGTGTCTTCCAGTGATGATGAGCCAACAAACTTCCCGGAGTTCACGTCGATGGCAGTCAGCGCTTCCGCTTGATCGATGATCAGGTAGCCACCGCTTTTGAGCCAGACCTTTTGTCCAAGGCTCTTGTTGAGTTCGACTTCGACGCCGAATGTGTCGAATACCGGATCAGCGCCGCGGTACAGTTGCACCCGATCTTTGAAGTCGGGCATCAGCTTGCTCATGAAGTTTTGAATTTCATCGAAGATCTGCTTGGTATCGATCACCATTCGTTCGACTTCACTGGTGAAGCCATCCCGGACCAAGCGAACCACCATGTTGTCCTCTTGATGAATCCGAATGGGGGCTTTCTTCTTGCCCTGATTTTTCTTGATGGTTTCCCACTGCTCGATCAGGTAGTCCATGTCCTGTTTAAGGGCTTCTGTCGGCTTTCCAGCGCAGACTGTTCGCACAATGAACCCAGCACCTTTTGGCCGATATTTCTTTACGAAGTCACGAAGCTTACGACGTTCACGATCCCGTCCAATGCGTCGGCTAATACCAAGGTGATTTACCGTCGGCATGTATACCAAATAGCGCCCAGGAAGCGTAATGTGGGTGGTGACCCGTGCCCCTTTGGTGCTGATTGGGTCTTTTGCGACCTGAACCAAAACCTCTTGACCTTCTTTGATTAGATCCTGAATTGGTGGGTGGCCATGGCGTGGGCGTGAACGAGGAGCTGCCTCAGCGATGGTTGCGTCCGGATCGTCATCTACATCGATGTCATCGTCACTTTTGTCGACGAACTCTGGATAGATGTCACCGGCGTATAGAAACGCGGCTCGCTCCAAGCCGATATCCACAAAGGCGGCTTGCATTCCTGGTAGGACGCGGACGACACGGCCGAGGTAGACATTGCCTACGTAGCTCTCGGCATCCCCACGATCGATATGGATCTCGGCCAGTCGGCCGTCCTCGATCAGTGCGACGCGTGTCTCCCTCCCTGTAGTATTGACGATAATTTCGGTGCCCAAGGCAAACTCCAATGGCGTCGCGATTCTCTGGGCCACGCGAAATCCTGGAGGTCAGAATGCCCATCAATATTGGATGGGTTTGACTCTCGACAATGGAGGACGGTGGCGGCGTCAGAAAACGCGGCCTGTTGTATATCGGGGAGACATTGTGTGTCCCCATGTGAAAACTGAAAATGCATAAAATAAAAATCGGTGCGCACAGATCGGTGCGGTGTTGACACCTTCATCGCATGAAATGGTCCCGGCGTCAATGGGAACCGTCTTTACAGAGTCGTAGAAGTGTCCGATTTTATTTGAATTTATGGCTTCAAGCGTACCTTGACTCATGTCGTCTCAATATCGCAAATTTTAGGTATCTTCCCTCTGGGTGCCCCATCGCGACCGGGTGATCTGGGGGTTCGGCAGCACGCCAGAGCCAGGACCATCGACCCGATTTGATGACACCTTCCCGGATGGAAGTTTCCCACCGGTCCCATGAAAGCCTTGAGGTGCAACTGGCGGTCGCCAAGAGTCCTCCGGGTGTGACCATGGCTCCCGTTTGTGTGGCGAGCGCCTTGTATGCTTGCCGTGCAGCGGCATCGGCTTCTTTTCCGTGGGTCAGGCTTGGGGGGTCGCAGATGATGATGTCTGCAGCTTCTGTGGGTTTCCAGTGGAAGACATCTTCAGTAAGAAATTCATGCTGTGCTGGATCGATGCCGTTGAGTCGAAAATTTTCCTTTGCATCTTCCAGTGCGGCCGCAGCAATGTCGACCGAAATGACTCTCTTTGCTCCGGCTGCGGCTGCGTGTACGGAAAAGCCTCCATTGTAGGCGAAGAGGTTGACCAGGGTTTTGTCTTTGGAGTGAGATGCGATTCGGATTCGGTGTTCTCTCTGATCCAGAAAAAGTCCCGTTTTCTGACCCGTCACCGGTCTGGCCAAAAACTGTAATCCTGCCTCTCGGACGACAATGGGTTCTCCCGGATCGGGGCCGTGAAGGATTTCTGCCCCTTCTCGTCCATCGACGCGTCGAACGCCAAACCTGCGCATCACAGTGTTGATTCCATCCATTTGGCGAAGCGTGTCTACAATTGCGTCCAAGTGAGGGATCCAGCATGCGCCGTAAATACGGCATGTGGCTGTATGATCGTAGCGGTCGACAACCAGTCCACCCAGCCCGTCTCCTTCCCCGTGTACGATTCGATATGCATTCGTGTCGCTGGGGAGTATGGCGGGGCGCGAACGATGTGCAGCATTGATGCGGCGGCGAATGAGTTGGCGGATGTCTTCCGGGTGTCGGTCGAGTACTCGGACTGCTATGGGGCCGTCATCTGCAAGGCCAAAGGCGACGGGCTTCCCATTTTGGTCGATCAACTGTACCGGTGTGCCGGGTTCGGGCAGTTCTTTCGGGTGTCGAAGTCCTGAGGTGTATACCCACGGGTGGCCACGCCGAAGTGGGCCGATGGTGTCAGTAGTGATGGTGATGCGAATCATGTGTTGCCCAATGCGCCCATCAGAAAACGGGCCAATACGGTTGTGGCTGTGCCGGCGGTTTTTGCTTCGGGATGGAAGATGGTTCCGACGGCATTGGGGCCGAATCGAGCTACGCCTACGTCGCCAGCCGAAGTGTAGGCCAATACGACGGCTTTGGAGCGAGTGGCGGCGGGTGGTGGCAAAACAGCCCATGAACGTTGTTCAAAAACGGGCGTTGCATTCTCAAGATCGACCATCACAGGATCGTTCCACCCAGCGGGAGAGGGGGTGATTGGGTAAATACCGTTTCTTGGGGTGTCGAGGGGCCGCACAGCCCAGCCATGAGCAGCGGCCATCACTTCAAATCCCAAACCAATGGCGAATACGGGTCTGGAGCGGGTCCATTCCGGTGTTGCCGCTTGGAGTCGGACTCGCCATGGTTGCTGTGCATCGGGCGCCAGGGGGCCGCCGCTCAGCAAGTAAGCATCAAACTTCCTGGCTCTTGGAAGCCGTCCATTGATGCCGTCAAAGATCTCAATTTCGCCTTGCGCTGCCGCTACATGAGACGAAAGTGCGGGAATTGCGGTGTTGGACGCAGTTCCGTGGAGGTCGACAATGGCGACTTTGGGCATACACTCCCTGTAGCCTGGCACGCTCAATGCTGGGTATTCTGCTCACTCAACCACAGATTGTCCGATGCTTAGTAGCCGAACTCGAATCGCAGAATGGACCGTTTTGGGGGTTGCTGTGGTCGTCCGGGCTTTGGCTGCCTGGTCATACAGTGAAACACTCTACGCGAAATACCCATTGGTGGATGCAAGCACGTACTGGAGCCAGGCCAAGAAACTGACCGAAGGGATCAGCCCTTTTAAAGATGGTTTTTACCAACCCCCTGGGTATCCGCTGCTGCTTAGCTGGCTACAATCGACGGCCGGCGACTCCATGTGGTGGCCCAGGGGCGTCCAATTGGCCTTGGGCTTGTTGACCACTTGGCTTTTGATTCGTGTTGGGCGCAAGTTGGGGCGTGAGCGGGTCCCTTGGGCTGGGGCTCTCGCGGCTGCGTTGTATACGCTGCATCCATCTGTGCTCATGTATGAGTTGGATTTGTTGACTCCTGCAGTGACCGCCGCGGCCATGTCTATCGTTTTGTTCTTATTGGCGGATTCAGTAGGCCCATGGCGCGGTTTTTTCGCAGGGCTGCTTCTGGGTCTTTCATCGGCGGTACACCCTACGTTTCTGTTTGCGGGACTTGCCATCGTCCCTTGGTTGTGGTGGTCCCAGCGNGGGCAGTCCGGTGGTTTGAAGTTTGCGGCGATTGCCGCAGTTGGGTTGGGTTTGGGTCTGACGCCGTTGACGCAGGCCAATATCGATCAATTCGACCGCGTGTCTGTGACGTCCAACAATTCTGGAATCAACTTTTTCATCGGAAACAATACCGATTGGAAGGCAACTTCTTTCCTCCGTCCAGGCCTACGTTTTCGACAAATGGCCTTGCAGGCAGAGCCGCACAAAAGAGATGGCTTTGCACGCAACAGCTATTGGTTGAGTCGAGGCATTTCTGACATCGCAGCGGCCCCTCATGTGTGGGTTGGGACGTTGGCGACCAAGGCGTTGTGGTCGATAAATGACACTGAAATACCGAGGAACGAGGACTATCGGTGCCGGGCAGATGAACCTTCGCTGTCATGGGTTTCTGTGCGCTTTGTACGGTATGGCTGGGTGTTTCCCTTTGCGATCCTGGGAGCGATAGGGCTGTGGAGGCGTGAGCGTGGAGAGCGTGGCGTCGTCGTGTTGTGGTTTGCCATGCACCTGCCCATGGTTTTGTTTATTGTTGCAGACCGGTATCGGTTGGCGACGTGGCCCATGGTGTGCTTATTGGCCCCGTTGGGCATGCAGCAGTTCATGCAGATCTGGAGATCCTGGAAGCAGGATCGGGTGTTCTCGTCCAGATGGTTGTGGTTGCTGCCGTTGGTTGCTGTGCCTTGGATGCCCATCGATGCTCGGACGGACAAGGATCCCGCGTGGTGCGCTCATGTCGCAGGAAACTTGGCCTTCATGGAGAAGGACGGCGATACAGCGGTGCAGTTGTATCGTAAAGCGGTGGAGTTGGACCCGAATGATTGGTCTGCGCACAGTTGGCTGGCACGCAGTTTGGCCAGAAAAGGGGAAAGGGCCGAAGCGATTTCCCACATGGCGATCATCCTAAAGGGATTTCCCGATAGCTACCCAACCCTAAAGTATATGGCCCACCTACAAGAAAAAGAGGGCCATATTGGTGACGCGGCAGACTACATGCTTCGGGCTTATGCGGTTCCCGGCAAGCGCACTTCGGTGGGCGTCAAGGCGGTTGGCTTGTTGATGCGGTCCAGCAGAGAAGATGAGGCTCAGGCTCTGTTAGAGGCTGATCCGCTTGTGGCTCNTNNATGGGCTGCACGCCCCCGCATGTCACGTCACTGAATGCTTTCAAGCATCTCGTCCCACATGGTGGCGTCATTCCAAGTGCCCCGGTTGTACAGTTCGTCCAGTCGTCGGGTTGGAATGTAGATTGACAGCCCGGTAGCGTCGCGTACCCATCCGCCATTTGTGAAGTTGGCTACGACAGATTGTTCAAGCTGAATCAGCAGGTCGTCCGATGCGATGGCGATGTCCTCGTTGGAGCCGTCTTCTACCAGTCGGAGCGCAAAGTCTCCGAGGTCACGATCGTTGGGGTCTCCGTCGAANTTTTGTGTATCGCCGACATGGCGGCGAACAGCAGAACGGGGGTTTTCTGCGTCCATGATCGCGAATGCCAGCTCATCGATGGCTCCATCCATGGCCACTAGTTCTGCAAGGTCGATGGCTGAAAGAGTAGAGTCATCTGTCTCGTAAAATCGTTGGGCAATGTAGGTGCCCAGTTCTGCAGCGCCCATTTCAGGGTCGTCGATCAGGTCTTGCATGCTTGTGTCAAATGCCCAGCCGTCCAAGCTTTCCGTCGCCTGTGATGCAACGTATATGTCTGCATATGGAGCTGTCACTCGGGCAGTCTCCCAGTTCGCCATCAAGCAGGCATCCATACCNACAAGATCNAGTCGGTCTTCGGTCAGTGTTTGGGCGGCTTCAAGGATCTGTTCGTAGTCTCCTCCTGCAATGGAGAGGAAGCTGCCAGTACTGTCGTCAGATGCGACGCCCTTTCGTCCGCTTGGGGCGTCCAATGTCCATCCCCATCCGTGGTCCCAGATAATGAATGCGTACCGTTTGGCTGGATAATTTTCGACGGACCATGCCACAAAGTCAATGAAGGTTTCTGGTCTTCCTGAGTCGACTTGGCCCAAATCCACAAGTACAGGTGATCCTATCGATGTGCGATTGTCATCCTTTTCTACGCGGTATCTTCGAGCCCCTGACCAGTTGCCATCATAGGAGACGTAGCCTGGTGATCTGTCGATTTCGACGAGTAGATTTACTTCATCGGTAGATCCCACAGCTTCCATCTCGTTTAGGTCAATGAGAGCCGCTTCTTCTAAGTTGTTGTCTCCTGCCAAGTACACCATCACAGTCCATTCGGTGTCTGGTAGATCGGTTTCTTCTTCTTGTTCCTCTTCCTGTTCCTCGTCTTCAGGATTTCCTTCGTTGTCGGACTGATCTTCTTCGTTCCGATTATCGTCGCTGTCTTGGGATCCGTCGGAGGGTGTAGCGTTGTTGTCCGGACCGGAGGACAACACGCCAGATTTAACAGTCACAGGACTGCACGCAGTGAGCATGAGGCAAAGCAAGAAAGTTTTCATGCCTGAATTGTACCGGTGGTGGGCTACAGTCGGGTAGGTGTTTTGAAAAGAAAGTGTTCGCTCGCTTTTAACGATGGTGATTATTGTGCCTACTACCCCGAAAGTCGTTGTTTATAGTTCTCAAAGATGTTCCTACTGTGTTGCTGCAATTCGGTACCTTCGGGACAGAAAAGGTGTTGATCCGGAGATTATCGACCTGACGGGGGACTGGAATGCACGCAAAGAACTGATCGAAAGAACTCGGTTTAGGACTGTCCCGCAGATCTTCGTCGGAGATCACTTTGTGGGTGGATATGACGAGCTGTGCGCACTCGATAACGCGGGAAAACTAGATCTCTTGCTTGGTCAAGTGCCTGTCTGACAGGCGATGAGGACAGCGAATAGCGTTTTTTTCTGAAAAAAAGTGCTGTCAAACTCTTGACGTAACAAGTCATGCGGGTTCAAATGTTCATGCGGGACACCCCAAAATACCCGCACAGCGTCTCTTCGGAGATGCATACATAGACCCCCCCCCCAAGCGGAAGGGGAACCCCCCGTGTCCTCTTCCGCTTTTCTTTCTTTTTCTTGATCCCTCCCGCTCCCCGCTGAATCCCGGCTTCCCCAGCCATAGCAGTCGCACCATGCAGCCCAAAGAACAGACTCAATCGTTCGCAGAGGACACCTGTCCTGTCCGCTTGGACCAGGATGGCGAAATTTGGACATTGTCCATTGATCCGTCCATTTCGTACACCGACGCCCGCGGTAAATTGACCGATGGTCTCGTAGATTATTCCGAAGGTCTCCGTGGGAGAAACCTTCGCTTAAACCTGGGCAATCGAAATCTGGACCTGTTTGAGGTGCGTCGAATCAGTTCCCTCTTGAGGGACGGCTTTCAGGCCTCTGTGATTGCGGTCGAATGTACGCCAGAAAGTGTACATAAGTATGCGGAGCAGAGCTTCAAGTTGCCCATGATTACCACCCCACTTGATACCTGTCCTCGCATGCCGCTCGTGTTTACTGGCGCCCCGATGGCAGAAGTCTTTGAGGTGGAAGAGGAAGATGAGGCGATTCCCACGGATTTGCCCCTTTCTCCAGAAGAGTCAGAACCCGTTGCAGAGGCGGATGGCCTTCTTGATATTATTTCTGATTTAAGTGCGATCGATACGCTTGCTGACGTCGAGAATACGGACATCATTGAACCTGATGGCCCTGTTCCCAGTGAAGCGGGTCGCCGTGTGATGGTACTTGAAAAGACGTTGCGCTCTGGCAAGACCATTCGCTTTGCCGGTGATGTCATGGTGTACGGCGATGTAAATGCGGGCGCGCACATCGAGGCCGATGGAAACATCGTGGTCTTTGGTTCATTGCGTGGCCTTGCGCACGCCGGCGCTCGTGGAGACGATCGCGCTGTGATTATTACCTTCGACCTGGGTTCACCCCAGTTGCGAATTGCCAACCACATCGGCTTTACAGGTGAAGAGCCTGTATTGCCAGAAGAACCCGCTGCTCATGGCTTGTCTAAGCTTCAGGGAGATGTGGTCGGTGGTATTTCTAGTTTCCTGGGACGCTCCCGTTCCCTTTCTCGCCAGTTCTCGCCTGAAATCGCTTGGGTGGAGAATGGTGAAATTCGAATCGATTCCTATCAAGGTCGCCTACCGGCCTGAATTCTTTCCGGTAACCGTCCTGGTTGCTGGTCCCCTCCATCAGGAGAGAAACCATGAGCGAATGTATCGTCATCACATCCGGTAAAGGAGGCGTGGGCAAGACCACAACTTCTGCCAACTTGGGTGTTGCATTGGCCCTGCAGGGTGCAACGGTTGCTGTAGTCGACGCCGATATCGGTCTACGCAATCTCGATGTCATCCTCGGCCTTGAAAATCGAATCGTATACGACCTTGTACACGTGATCGAAGGGGAGTGCCGTTTGAAGCAGGCGCTTATCCGCGACAAGCGAGCGGATGGCTTGTACTTGTTGCCGGCTGCACAAACCCGCGACAAGAATGCTGTCACCCCACAACAGATGCGGGAACTGACGGACAAGCTCAAAGAAGAGTTTGATTACGTTCTTGTTGATTGCCCAGCAGGAATTGAGCAAGGCTTCAAGAATGCTGTTGCTGGTGCTGATCGCGCAGTGATTGTGACGACGCCAGAAGTCAGTGCAATCCGTGATGCCGACAGAATCATTGGCATGGTGGAGGCAGCTGAGTTGCCAGAACCACAGTTGATCATCAACCGGTACCGCAACAAGATGGTTTCTCGTGGCGACATGATGAACAAGGAAGACATCCTTGAGATTCTGGCGATTCCACTTCTTGGAATCATTCCAGACCATGAAGACATCATCATTAGCGCCAATCGCGGTGTTCCAGCAGTGTTTGATGAAGCGAGCGTGGTTGGAGAGGCTTTCCGACGCTGCGCTCGAAGGGTCGCAGGCGAACCCGATGTTCCAGAACTCGACTTCAGTGAAGGCAATGGCCTCTGGGGGACGATGAAACGCTGGATGGGATTCGGTGCGGCAGCACAGGGGGTGGCGTAATGAACACGCTCATCAACAAGCTTTTCAACCGTGACAACCGGACATCAAAAGACGATGCGAAGCAACGACTCAAGGTGCTTCTCATTCATGACCAAGTGGACCTTACTCCGGCCCAGTTGGATGCCATGCAAGATGAAATTACCGCAGTGATTCAGAAATACGTCGAAATCGATCGAGACAACAGCATTGTTCGTCTTGAGCGTGGAGACGACCGAATCGCTCTTATCAGTTCGGTGCCTGTGCGCCGCGTCATCGAGCGAGCCTTGCCTGCCTAAGATTGGCTTGCTCTGACATCCCCCGAACGTCGCGTGCCCCCCACACGCGGCGTTTTACTTTGGATCAGACCTGAACCATTCCTGCTGCACGTACCTTTTGCCAGCGCCGCTGATATCGGTCCCAGCGTCCAGGAAAGCTGTCGATGGCGTCTTGCGCATACAGCGGGTCACAGCCGGGTCGTGCCGCTTCGATCACTTCATGCAGCCACTCACGCTCTTCACTCTTTCCACCGACGGTGACCTCTCCATCCAAGTGGTGAAGTAGGAGTCCATTGGGACTTTCCAGTACGTGGCCTCCCAGCCAAACGAGTCGATCTCCGGTTTCGTCTACAGGGCTGGATATGGCATTTTCAATCCGTCGGGGATGTTCTTGTGCGGGAATCAATGGGGGGTCGAACCATATGTGGGCGGGTCGTTCCAGGTTTTCCCCGCGCATCCAGTCTCGGATGGAATGAACGAGTCCGCGATCGAAACGTTCAGGATCAGCCCCTGTTGGATCGGTATGAGGAATATCGTTGGTCGCGAACAATGGACCCTCGGGAAGAGGGGGGATTTTCACTCCGTAATGGTCAGGATTCTGGAAGACGAGAGAATGTCGGGTGAGTACAAACCGATGCCAAAAGCCGGATGTAAGTACACCGGTGGCGAACATCTGCCGGACAACTTCCATGGAATCTACGGTCTCTTGTTCGGATTGAGATGGGAATCCGTACATCAGATAAGCGTGGACCAGGACACCCGCCTCGCCAAACGCATGTGCAGCACGGGCAGCTTGTTCTACAGTGATTCCTTTGTCGATGACTTCAAGGAGACGGTTGGACGCAACTTCTAAACCGCCAGTGACGGCGATGAGTCCGCTGGCAGCGAGGAGGCGACACATATCAGGGGAGAACGCACGTTCAAATCGGATGTTGCCCCACCATGAAACGCTCAGGGAACGGTCCAAAATTTCAAGTGCCATGTCTCGCATGAGTTTGGGAGGTGCGGCTTCATCCACAATGTGGAAACCCGATTGGCCGGTGGTTTCGATCAGTTCTTCCATCGCGTCCACCAACTGCGATATGCGGGCTGGCTCGTATCTGGCGATGTAGTCCAGTTCGACATCGCAAAAAGCACACTTCTTCCAGTAGCAGCCATGCGCCAATGTGATTTTGTTCCATCTCCCATCGGACCACAGCCTGTGGGCTGGGTTTTCTGAGTCGATCAGTTGCAGGTACCGATCAAGGCGTAAATCGCCGTACCATGCCGCGGAAACAAAGGGGCGCTTGGGTACGGGTTGCTCGTGGAGGCCGTTCTTTGTGCGGGTTCGGTGCCGCAAGTCGCTTTGCCCTTCTAAGTGATCCAAAAATGCGAGAAAAGGTCCTTCTCCGTCGTCGTACGTAATGGCATCGACGTAGTCCCAAAGTCGTGGTTCATTCACTTCACGGAGTTCGGTATTGATGTATCCACCACCCAACACCACGGTGATACCCGCCTTTTTCAGGCGGCGGCCCATTCGCAGCGCGCCAATCAGCATTCCTGGAAACGGAACGCTGATTCCGACTACATCGGGTTTTGTCTCTTCGATGAGCGCGTCTGTTCGGGCATCCAAGAATTCATCGAGGACATTTGTTTTAGATAGTCGTTCTTCGATGGGTTCAAATCGCACAGGGCCTGTAGCCAAGTGATGTTGATAACAAGCCAAGCTAAAGCCACGATCAATGCAACTTGTGACCAAATCGGCCAAGTCTTCAAGGAACAATGTGCAGAGATGACGTGCAGCGTCATCAACGGCGAGATCTCCAAAACGTGAAAGGTCAACTGTCGACAGCCGAGGACCTTGTGGCAAAAACGGGGTGTCCAATATCCGGGTGGCTAAAGTCCGATCCCTGCCTTGGAGGAATCGAATGACGGCATCGATTACCCCCTCATATTGTTCGCGGAGGGCGAGTGTTCGCCATGCGGGGCTTGGGAGTTGATCTTCGTTTTCAATCGCATCAAATATTCGAGTCAGCCCTGGCTTGGAAAATAGCTCCAACATGACTTCAAGTCCCACGTCTCGAAGATGACATTGTCGTCCAGAGTCTTTGAGCGCTCGCGCCAGATATGCGATGGAAGGGTAGGGGGTATTGAGCTGCGAGAGTGGGGGCAGCGTCAGTGTGATGCGCGTACTCATGAGAACAGTACGCGCACAATGATGGCAGCGAATACCACCGCACCCACAGCCAAGAATTCAGTCTGGATGGGGGCGATTGCATTCAAAAGAAGTGCGCTTCCAGCGCCGATGATGGCGATGATAAACAAAAATGCCCACAGAATACGGAATCCGTTCTTCCGCATCTCGGCTCGTCGGGCGGTCACTGTTTGCGTTTCAGTGCCTGATCGCCATTGAGCAATGGCTTGCTCGACATATTGATCGTCGATGTCGAGTTCGCTCGCTACCCGCTTGATGTCCTCTTCGGAAGCTGTAGGCTCGTTTTGTTGGGAGTTATCCTGAAGCCTCGCTGCGATTTCCACGATGTTGCCCACCTCGGCATCAGGAATGTCTTTGCGGCGGAGCAGGGCTTCGTAAGTCTTTGTCGTCACGATTCTTGTATACCCTGCCGGTCGACGCTGTGTTGGCCACGGGTGTTGCTGTGGACGCTCTGTTTTGGTGAGAATCCACTTGGGGTGTCAATGGTATGGGTAGATAATGGCCTAGGGTGAGGACCCCGGATGCAAAGGTGTCTTTGGTGTAAGTAATCTTTATTGCAGATGAATATAGGCCATTACAGCTGTGAGTATAGCGTCGGGTGAAGATGGTTTCAGTTGGTCATGGGGCTTGGTAGTGTTGCCGTATGACGATTCCAAACTCCGAGGAGGAAACGCGAAGGCGAATCTCGTTTGTTGAAGCCTTGGGTAAGGGGGGCTTTGGTTCCGTTTATTTGGCCGATGTCCGAAGCCGGCAGAATTTTGTTCAACGCATTGCCATTAAGATCTTGAATGAAGAGTTGACTGGAAATGAAGATGTTGTGGGTCGGCAACGGGACGAAGCTCGTTTGTTGGCGCAGTTGAACCATGACAACATCGTGAAGGTGTTTGATCTTATTGAGATCGATGGGCGGCCGGCTATTTTTATGGAATATGTCCCAGGGGTGGACATGGGCCGACTGCTTGGTCACGGACCGCTACCTCCACGGGCAGCGCTTGAAGTTGTGCTTGCTGCAGCCAGTGGTCTTCATGCGGCATGGTCGACACTGAGTCCCACGACGGGGCGGCCACTTCAGGTCATTCATCGAGATATCAAACCATCGAATTTACTGTTGAGTGAACACGGCACCTTGAAAATCTTGGACTTTGGTATCGCTCGTGCGGATTTTGATCGAGAGGGTCAGACCCGGTCAGTACAGTTTGGAACTGCGCGGTACATGGCGCCCGAGCAATGGCTGAATGAAGAGTTGACGCCAGCGGTGGATATTTTCGCGTTGGGCATCACTTTGATCGAACTTTTAAAGGGTGAGGGTGCCAGTCGTCTCCCTTTGAGAGAGGACAAATACAGCACCGGAAGAGATGCACAGATACGAGAAATCCGAGATCCCGTCTGGGGGGCTGTGTGGTGGAAGAAGCTTGAGGGGCTATTGCAGGGAATGTTGGCCCGTGACCCTGAAAGTCGTCCCAGTGCCGATTTGGTGCATGAACAGTGTCTGGAATTGTCGGATGAGATCGGGGGGGTGAGTCTACGGCGGTTTGCGCGAAAGCGGGTTCCACCGCTCGTGAAAGAACGTCAACGGAAAATGCGAGATGCCTCGGTGCTTCCGTCAGCTGATCTGCTATTCACCAGTGACGACCCATCTATTCTTACGGCAGGAAAGACTACCGTTCCCGCTATGCGCGCTCCTATTTTCCCTTGGCTGCATACGGAAATGGTCCAGCATGTTTTATTGGCCATTGCATTTGTTCTATCCCTGTGGTGGTTTCTGACGGGTTGAAGCCTGCATGACTTTTGGACGCTGAGCGCTTCGGGTAGTACATCGGTTGTGGAGGACAGCGATGTTCTGGGCGGAAGTACTGTGGGGATTGGTGGCGATGGTGCTGGTTTTGGATGCCTTGCGTATCCGAGGGCGGTTGCTTTCCATACCCGTACTGGCCTCCCCAAGGCCATCTAAGGGTGAATCACACCGCTTTATTTTATCTCCGGGCGTAGAATTGAGTTCAGCGACCCGTGATGCTGCTCAAGCATATATTGAGGACCATGGGTTGGAGGCGTTGGATCTACTACCAGGCCAACTTCCTTTGGCTGTGGCCTGGAGTATCGGGTGTCACGTCGATCCGGAATCTCATCGAACGGATTCACTTCGGGTGGGGGACACTGCTGCGCACGCGTTGTTGGCTCCCAAATCGATCCTTGATGCGCTCCAGCTTCAAGAGGAGTCGCCCGACCATGCGACTTTTGTGTCGTTGGCGGGTGAGGTGCGTCGTCGAGTAAGCGGAAAACATGATTTTGCAGTGGCTCCAGAAATGAAAGCGCTCACGAAAAATCCGTTCTTCGA
>PALY01000102.1 GCA_002707085.1 Deltaproteobacteria bacterium | reverse complement strand
CAGGAAATCTGAATCTGCGATCAGTCCTGATTTGGTGAGAGGGCCTGAAGGGTTTCCATCGCATCCAAGGCACGCTGAACGGGAACCAAAACGTGGTCGTGGTGTGTGCCCGCCAACAAGTTGGCACTGATCCCTTCATGGGCCAGTGCGGTCGAGATTGCAGCCGTGAGGCCCACAGACTCAAGAGAGGAATGAACCTGCAGTCGAATGCATCGAAACTCCCCATGAAAGCGTAGCGCTTGATCTTTCGCTTCTTGGACCTGAAGAACAAGCGTGAGTCCTTCTGGTTCTTGGATCGAGGCAAGGGGCGAAAGAGAGTCTAAATCGCCATATTGTTTGTTCGGTAAAGAACAAAAAACATACGACGCATCCAAAAGAACGGGCTGCAGATTCCTCAGGATTGTTTCCAGGTTCATTTCGCCCGACATGGCGACTCCCATTGTAGCGAACCGCATTGTAATGGACTGTCTCTTAAAGTCATCGAATGGATCCATTAAGGGTAGTCAAAGCGTGTTAATTTTGTAGCAGAGGCAACAAAGGAAAATGAATGAGTGACCGTAGAACAGACGGCAAACCCAGTACAGATAAACCGCTGACTGCGGTGTCCTTGTTTGCTGGCGCTGGAGGTCTTGATTGCGGTGCGAAGATGGCCGGCATTGATGTCGTATGGGCGAACGAACTCAACGCAGATGCAGCTTCAACATACAAAACCAACCACCAAGGCCTGATGTGTGAAGGCGATATCACAAAACTTCACGCTGAATACAGACCATATCAAGGGACCGATGTCGTCATGGGCGGCCCCCCGTGCCAAGGGTTCTCCGTGGCCGGAAAAATGGACCCCAAGGACGAACGAAACAAACTTCTGTTTACATTTTTGGACGTTGTAGAAACCATCCAGCCCCAGTTGTTCGTATGCGAAAATGTGAAGGCTGTGGGTACATTGACCAAATGGTCTGATGTGCGCTCTACGTTCATCGCAAAGGCCGCACAACTTGGCTACGGGTGCAGCTTCGTCATTTTATCGGCGGCAGACTTCGGTGTGGCACAAAAGAGAGAACGTGTGTTCTTTATCGGAGTCAAAAACCGAAGGGTAGAACAGGAAGAACTGTATGCTCGTTTTGAAAAACTTCAGGTACCCAAAGTCACAGTAAGAGAGACGATTCGGCATCTTGGAAAAGCGGGAAGCACAACAAACCCCAGGGTATGCAATGCCAAAATCACCATGGCCGCAAAGCCCATTTTACGGCGGTCACCATATGCTGGCATGTTGTTTAACGGCGCTGGAAGACCCCTTGATATAGATGGCTGTGCAACCACACTTCCAGCATCCATGGGTGGGAACAAGACTCCGTTGATTGACGAGGAATACCTGCATGGTGATGCCGAAGAAAACTGGGTGGTGGGCTACCACAAACACCTACAAGAAAAGGGCACCCCACTGCCCTTTAAAGACGTTCCTTCGAGGCTTCGGCGCCTTACTGTGGATGAAGCATCACTGATCCAATCATTTCCGGCCGACTACCAATTTCAAGGCAGCCGCTCTTCAGTCTACAAGCAAATCGGCAATGCCGTGCCACCGTTGCTTGGTGCGGCTGTACTGGAAGTAGGGAAACAGTTGCTGACTGAAACTACTGAAACAATCAGTCTCGCGCAGCCTTCTCTTCCGTTTCCACCGAAACACCAATCCGTAGCGAATCGTTCTCTGGTGTAGAATGACATCTCCCCACCGGAGAACAAATGCACACGATGTGGCTGTTGCTGACGACGTCTATGTTGTACGGATGTTCACCGGTGGACGCCAAGAGTGAAACAGAGGATCTCTCTGACGAGGATGCGGATGAGACTCCCGACACAGACTCAGGTTCTCCACCCGATGTCACCGACCAATGTGTCACGCCCACAGCATCAGACCACCTGTACCCACCGTACCCAGAGCCACCCGATGAATGCATCGAGGACTTTTGGGATTGCCCATTCGAAGATGATTACGCCTTGGAAAACCCCAATACCGTATGCAACATCACGGAAGGTTTTGATAGCGATGGTGCCATCCAAGAACAATTCTGGGAGGCGTACAACTACAGCCGTGACTATTTCGGCGCCTACGGGCCTGTGTACGTCTACTTTATGGGTCCCACCAGCGAGGAGAGCAACGAGGACATCTGGCATCTGCGTGCAGAGCGTAGAGCAGTGGTCGATGCCTGTTACCCTGTGGAACGACAAGTAGACGACTTCTTCGACAACCCGTATGGGTCGGAAGAGTTGGATGCAGCCAACAGTGGAAACGGTGGGTATTTCAGTATTTCTGGTAACTCTGGCTGCAATCCACTGATGGACTTGATGATGATCAACCCCCGTCTTGATGAAGTGCGCACCATCACCATGCACGAGTACCACCACATCTTTCAGGTGGCCCACCTTCGCACCCATGACAGGGACTCGGACTATGGACTCAACTCGTGGATCATGGAAGGACAAGCCACCTATTCGGCTGCACGATTCGGAGACGAGACCGGCTGGGGCTACAACTTTGTAGACATCATGATGGGCATGAAAGGGTATGGGGGCAACGTCTCTCCAGAAGGCATTGACGCTTTTTTAGAAGCCAATGATGGTTTTGATTTGGCAGACGAAAGCTACTGGGACCGAGGGGACTTCTCAGCAGCAGCGGTCTACTACCAACTGGGAGCATGGGCGTGGGCCTATTTGGTCCATGAACTCGACGGAGAGGTCGACATCGCATTGAAAGACTTCATTCATGATGTTCCGTCCATGGGTAGAGAAGCCTCTTTCCACCTTCATTTCGACCGTACAATGGATGAGTTCTTCGTTGAGTTTGCAACGTTTACAGAAGGTAGTGACGAAGAGTGGAGGGCCATCTTAGAATAAAGATTCGTTCGGTCGAAGAAAATATTCTACTTAAACAATTACTCTCATGTGTAGCGTTTAAGGCGCACATTTTCATATATTTTGGTGCGTTCACTTGCCTTACCTCACCCAATTGGAATATTTACCCCTTGTCATTATTCTACTCGTGAGTAGTTTAGCAGAGTAAATCTGTTTTAAGAGGTGTAAAATGAAGAGTCTCCGTTCAATATTGTTTGGCTTTGGATTGGCAATCGCTGCAATGGGCTGCGCAGAGGAAAACGAGCCTCTCCCATCGATGATTCTCGATATTTATGGTGCAGATCAGTCTGAAGAGAGCGATTCAGACCAAGACGATTCCAGTACAGAATTCAACAATGGATTCCACGGCGAACCCGTCTGTAATGGCGAAACGATTTCCTCGGCCAGCGTGGCTCGCATGTTGGAACTCACGCAACTCACTTCGCACGAAACCATCTACAGCACCTACAATAGAATCGACCGTATCGCATCACTGTTCGAAGCGTGTGGAGACCCTTGGGGAATGTTCCCAACGACCTACCGCCACATCACCAACCGAATCATTGAAGCCATTGAAAATGGTGAGATCGAAGACAGGGCGTGGGGAAAACGAATCGTTCTCGACTTCGCATCCCGCTACTTCGCAAACCTTCGTGCCGCTTTGACCGATGGACAGCCATCCTACGGTTGGGAACACTATTACTACCTTGCCGATCAGTCCGATGTCTCCCGGACTCGAGCGGTCGTGAATGCCATGGTGGCACACCTCACCCTGGACTTGCCCTACTCACTGGTGGCAGTGGACACAACAGAGGATCACGCAGACGACTACTTTGTCCTCGGCGAGTTGATGATTGAAATCACACCAGACTTCATTGAAGACCTGCGGGATTACTACGACACAGATGCCGAAGACATTCTCAACGGATTCTTCTTGGGTGATTGGGTCGATGGGGTCTACGGTCCAGACACAACGATCACACTCTCTTACCAGACCATTCGAACCAAGTCTTGGAACAACCGCTGGTACCTTGAGCAGTCATGGGGCGGATGGATTGCAGATGGCGAAATCTACACCGCATTCTGGGCCATCGATGGAGTGCTGGCCACCTTGGACGCTGCAGGAACGATCTAATCGAGCAGCGCCCAAGCAGCGCTACACCATGGCGCACTCAAGAGCGTCTCCGCTTACGAGGCAGTGATATCCCTCCAAATGCACGGTTTGCAGGGTCATGGAAAACGTTCATTTCATGATGAAAGTATGAACACTGTCTAAGGGAATGCGCCCACCAAAGGTCTGGGATCTCACAGTGAACGACAGAACGACCTTCCCCCCTACAGCCAATTGGAAATAGTTTTGGCTAAAGCAGTCGAAAGGTCCCCACTGACGCACTCCTTGCGGTATCGTCTCCGGGATGGATCCAACGTCTGTACTGCCGCCAGATTCGGCAACTGAAACAGCCAGCCTCGACATATCGCTTGCCAGTGAAGAGCGACTGAACGAGATGCTGCCCTATACCTTGGGCCGGTACCGACTCATAGAACTTATCGGCGAAGGCGGAATGGCCAGGGTCTTTCGCGCAATTCTAAAAGGACCAGCAGGGTTTGAGAAGATTGTCGCCATCAAGATTCTAAAGCCATCCGCCCAAAACCGTTCAGCGGACGAAGACTTCATGCAAGAAGCGGTGTACGCAGGGCGACTTCATCACCCAAATGTCGTGGACGTGTACGAACTCGGCGAAGTGCAAAACTGCCCCTACATCGCCATGGAATTGGTGGACGGAGAACCTCTACATAAGCTGCTCGACCCAAACCTCTTGTTGCCACCATCTGTGATTCTGGATCTTCTTCTCGCTCTATTGAACGGTCTTGAACAAGCACACGAAGGGGGTCCAACTGACGATGTCAGTGGAATGCTGCATCGAGACATAAAGCCTTCAAACATCATCGTTTCTCGGTATGGCGTGCCCAAACTGGTGGACTTCGGTATCGCAGCCCAACTCGACCACGCTGCGGGCATACATAGACCCATAGAACGAACGGTGATTGGAACCATCGCATGGATGTCTCCAGAACAACTTCAAGCGATGCCCTTAGATGAACGTTCAGACTTGTTTTCATTTGGTCTGGTCATGGCCACAACCATCCTGTGCCGAAACCCAATTCCTCGAAAATACATGTACGAGGAACTGCAAAAAGGAAACCAACTGCCCGACTGTATGCTCACGCTAGAGGATGAGACTGAGCTGGATTCGCACATGCCGGGGCTTGGGAAAATTGTAGCCCAACTGTTGAGCCGTGATCGTGCGGAACGCCCCAGAAATGCCCGGGCGCTGCGAAAACTCTTGCAAGAGCTTCGACCCTTGGTGGGGTATCGACCATCCCTCCCTCAATGGATGAAGGAGAGACTCAACCCTCCGGTGGAGGGAACAGAGTCACTCATGAATGAAACCACATGGGTGATGGAAGGAACCGCTCCGTTTCCGGAAGCCAATACGGTTGTGGCACAGGACGGAAACATCCCCAGAGACGACTCTCTATTCGTGGGTCGAACAGAAGACTTTGCCACACTGAAAAAACACCTGCGGGCCGGCGAACGCTTGATCAGTTTGGTGGGTACGGGTGGTGCTGGAAAGACGAGACTAAGTCGTCGTGTTGCCAATCATTTTTCTCAAGAATTCGCTGGAGGCGCCTGGTTTGTCGATCTCTGTGATGTGGACAGCGAAGATGGCATCATCCGAGCCGTGGCGAAAGCCATGGGGATTCAACTCCTGGTAGATGGGGCCAAAGATGCCGTCCAACAACTGGGCGAAGCGATCGCAAAACGTGGACGACTGCTAATTGTCCTGGACAATTTCGAACAACTCGTCGCTCATGGCCCAAACACAGTGGGTCAATGGCTTGAAGATGTACCCCTCGCACAGTTCTTGGTCACCACCCGAGAACTGCTTCTCATCCAAGGTGAGCTTCGGGTCAGTCTGGCTCCGCTTAGCCAAGAAGATGCCGTTGTTTTACTCCAGCAACGTGTTCAACTGGCTGGAGCCTCGTGGCCCGATGACCAACCAACACGACAAGTCATGGAGAATATTGTCGATGCTCTGGACCGGCTTCCGCTGGCCATAGAACTTGCGGCCGCCCGTTCACAAATGCTCTCACCGGAACAACTCAGAGATCGCTTAGATGAACGTTTCAAACTGCTGCGAGATGGGACACGTGGACAAACCGACAGGCAGGCCACTTTATTCAACCTCATCGATTGGTCATGGCAACGGTTGGAGCCATGGGAGCAATCGGCACTCGCACAGCTGTCATGCTTTCGTGGCGGTTTCTCCATGGAGGCAGCCGAAGCCATCATTGATCTTCGCGCATGGCCAGCGGCCCCATGGACGCTCGATGTCATCGGAGCGCTGCTGGAAAAATCCCTACTCCATACCCAAACGGTAAATGAACAACGCAAAATGTTCATGTATGTGAGCATCCGTGAATTTGCAGATGTTCAACTCATGGTGGAATCAACACCCATCACAGGTGCAGAAATCGCCAAATCCACCCGGGTACGGCATGCAACGTATTTTGCGGGCTTTTCGCCTGTGGAAGATACCGGCAGCATGAGGGTCGTGGATCCATCGGCCAGGCGAGAATTGCATGCCAACTTCGAAAACATGATGGTGGCTGCTCGAACTGGGGTTCAACCGCAGCGAACCTTGTGTGCTGTGGGCGCACTCGAAGTGCTGATGAGCCAGGGTCCGATGTCTCAGGCCGTGGCCCTCACAAAGGAACTGCTGACTGAGAAGGATGTACCGCAACTTCTGGCCCTTCGGCTGCGTGTCGTTCAAGCCCAAAGCCTTCGAATGATGGGCCGTATCTCCGAAGCCCAGCAAGCACTTTCTTCAGCCGTACAATGTGCTGAAGATGCAGAAGTAAGCCCTGTGAGCGATGCGTTGATGGAGTTGAACGAAGTGGCGGCAGGTCTACCCGTAGACGATGAAATCAGGCTGAGCTTTGAAGTGGACCGGCGCATCGAAGAATCGAGTTTACTTCGTGTCGAAGGCCGAAATGTAGACGCAAAACGGGTACTGGAAGAAGCCTTGGCTTTGTGTTCACCCACACGGACACCCACACTCCAGGCCAAGGTCCAACATGCTTTAGGTTGGCTGTTGTGGACGATGGGCAAGGTGAAACCCAGCATTACAAATCTGCGTGAGTCCCGAGCCGCTTACCAGGTTGCCGGACAAAGAAAAGACGAAGCCATCGCATTAAGCGCTTTGGCCTATGTTCTCTTCAAGATGGGCAAGGGCCGTACAGCTCATCCCATGTTTCTTGAATGCCTCGCACTTTTTGAGGGTGTGGCGGACCCCACAGCACCGCGCCAAGTGTTGAGCAAGCTGGGCAACCTTGAACGGGCCATCGGTGAACTGGAGTCGTCCTTAGAACACTTTGAACAAGCCGTGGCCCTTCAAGATCGAGTGGGCGATGTCATGAATGGTTTGATCAACCGGATTGATCTCGCCAAAACCTTGCTGGCAATGGATCGCATTGAAGAAGCCGAATCTAAATTCATGGAAGTCATCGCAAGCACCCGAAAACGAGAAATATTTCTCTTAGAGGCAATGGCGATCGGATGCCTCGGTGACCTGTGTCGCAAGACAAACCGTATCGATGAAGCCATTGTCCACTATCGGTTCGCCTACGACACTTTCCGCGACAAATTCCCATCTGTTGCAACGGCAATGGCAATATCTCTGGCCGTGATGCTCGCTCGTTCTGGAGAGCTTGATGAGCTGGATGATTTAACCTTAGGAAAAGAGCAACATGTTGAAGCGCTGCCGCGAGAACAACTCGTGTTTTTACGGGACCTGGCCGAAGTCCGACTGGCCCAACAAGAACCAGCAGCGTCTTACAGACATATCGGTCGGGCAAGAGAAGTCGCCAAACAACTCGAAAATGGACCCGACCCACAAATCGCCGCGGATCTCGACGCCTTAGAGCGCAGGATTATCGGGAAGGGCTAAATCAACAACTGTGCATGGTTCCTGAACTTGTGGAGTCGTCATGGATCGACAAAAGAACGCCACTCGTCCGATTCAGCCATTTCAATCAACGCGCGATTTCGCTTTTTCAGAAACCGCGTCATGTACGCAGTCAGAAACAGCCGTTCTGCAATCCATCCAAGGGGGCCGAGCGGCGCTGCATAATCAAACACATCCTCCATCAATACGCTTCCGTCCGACTGAAGGTGAAAGAAATGATCGTGGTCGAAACGCTTAAAGGCACCAGAAACCATCGAGTCACGAAAGTGTATGGGTGACTGAAATTCAGTGATTCGACTGGTCAATGTCTGAAGCACACCGAAATGCCGGGCTCGCCAGGTGACTTCATCGCCAAGCCTCATCAATCCTTCGGTCGTACCCGCAATCGCTTCTTCATCAGTCTGAGTGGCGGACGCCTTGTGTGCATCGACAGAGCGAGCCAAATCAAAGAGTACCTGTTGAGGGGCCCGAACAACGCTTGTAAGTCGAATCGTAGCAGCCACGATGGAATCCGGAGTTTCTGAAAAGTGTCGATACGACACCCTTCAGAGTCCTTCTAACCCAAGCGTGATGGACGCCCCGAAGAAGAGACCCGTATGGCTCGATTCCTCACAGGTCTCTCCACCCAAGCGACACCATCGGGGTCACTCAACGCAAGCCCGATGCAGCGGTATTGCGGAGTTCCAGGAGGCGCATTTGATGTCCATTATCCAAGCAACAAACTGGTGTTGGGATCCTTCGGATCCCAGCCCTTCGGTGGGTCGGCGCTCACTTGCACACGAAGGGCGCGCAGACCATGAACACCTTGAAGGTCTTGAAGAAGCACGTCCAAATATTCTTTTTCCAAAAACCCTTCTTCCTGCAGGTAGGTGATGAACTCTTTGTACATCTGGCGCTCACGTTCCTGCGTATACACAATGGCAATCTGATCGGGTTGGGTCAATCGTTCTCCGGTATCGTGAACCCGCGCCTTATCGATGCGTTTTTTCACGATTTCGTACCGCGCGTTGTATGCACCATCCACACTGAAGTGCTTCTCTTCCATATGAAAAGTGATGTTGATTGGACTCGATTGCACCAAGATGAGATGTGCCGTCTCCAGCGGCGTATCCAGTCGGGATTTGAGGTCTTTCATCAACCAGACCACCCCACACATGGTCATCAATTGCCACAGATGCAAATTGCGCACATCGAGCTGACTGCAAGCACCCGACTCCTGAAGGGATTCACCCACGTAAATATTGTGGTCCACTCCATCCGTTTTGAACTTCTCAAAATAATGGGGCGTCATTGCCTGGGCCGCTTCCTGCTGATTGTCTATGTATGCCCCAATGGTGTCATTAATTTGAGTAACCGACTCATCGTAGCTTCTCCGCAAGTGGTAGATGGCACCCACTTCAGGGTCCAGCTCCCCTCGATAAGACTCGACCGCTTTGGCGTTGGCTGAACTGAGAGCGGACAACTCTTCAAACGCATCCTCCACAACATCCCGAAGGAAACGATAAATACGGATTTCATCGCCCGACTTCAAACCATTTGCGATGGCATCCTGATGTCTTCGGATCCGAGAAGCAAGCTCTTTGTACACAGGCCGAGGGTGGGAAGCACCTGCGGAGTCAATGACATTGGCCGCCAATACCAACTGATATTGCAAATCAGCTTGAATGGCCTCATTTCTGCGCACCGAAGAACCGCGGATATCGGACACCCCAAACAAAGGCATGACTTGGCGAAACACGATGGGTTGGGCGACTGGAATTTCATCTCGTTCCACCTGGTCAAGATAATCCCTGGCCATTTCCTGAAAACGCCATTCCACTGATGGATGAATCGCCGTACAGGTTTGTTTGATCACTGCCATCATGCGTTCATGTTCACCCTCATGGACCCGGTTGATGGCCATGGCCAGGGCAGACACCATGCCGTACACACGCGGCATAGAGTAAAAGTCAAAAACATGCGGTCTTGGGGACGCCAACTCCAACAGACCGATGAACTGATCATGATAAATCAATGGTGCTACCAACAAGCTTCGCCATTGTGAAGAACGAATCTCTTCAGTACCAGGCTCATCCTGTAGATTGTTGAAAATCCGAGGCCGCTCAACACAGGAGAAGTAGACGTCATCATCGGACAAATCCTGAAGGAATACCTCTTTCTTGAAGCGCAAACTTCGCAAGTGAGGGCGCCATCGACACTGAACGTTTTCCGAGGAACCTGGACACAGCACGATGCCGACTTCTACATCCGGAATTCGCAACGTGGTTCGCATTTGTTCCTGCAAGCTGATCAAGTCTTGGCGACGAACCAACGCGTCTCTTCGTGCCAATTGGTCCGTAAATATCGCTGACTGGACGAAGGGTGTGACCTCTTCTGCCCACACCATACCGATCCCGTTCAACCACAACTTTGTCGTGTCAAATACCGAAGCAATGTGTTCCACATCGTAGGGATTGGTCAATATCAGATCCAACCCTTCCTGAGTCAGTTCCGGGAGTCGATCCCCATCGGCTCCCATACCCACACTCCATGACTTGGTTGTGTACAGTTCATTGTCGAAACGCAATCGGTAATATCGAATCGGACCACCTGCATCCGGCTGATAGGACATCACGTCAGTCATCCCACTGCCATTCGGGATTGGGATTTTACTGACATCCAGCCTGTCTCCATACAGCCGATAAATCAGAATCAACAATCCTACAGCTCCACGAATACCGGGGTGTTCAACAAAGAAGCTGGAACCTTCCAGTTGCAGCTTGTCCATCGCCGGTGTTGACCACACGACCTCCATCGTACTGGGAACAATCGCTGCAAACATTCCATTGGGGTCGTTCTGAGAATCGATCGAAAACTTGAGCGATACAATGGCGCTCATGAAGTCGGAATGAGCACTCAAAATTTCGGGGTCACGGTGGACACCGTGAAGCTCTGTCCGTTTGTCCCATTCACTGAGAATCCACTCTCGCTGGCTGCGCATCATTGGATATTGATCGAGATCTAGCCTCCGCCACGCCGTCACCAAATAGTCGAGATCTGCTCGACTCTGAAAACACAGGCATTGTTCAGTCAGCTGGTATGCAGTCAACGACGCGCGCGACCCATCCACAGTCACATCCTCACTCATGACACCTCTTCCCCAGTCCTACAATACCAGAGATCGGATGTAGTTCATAAAAGATGCACTGAATGTTTGATCATGAGTCGAGGGTCAGGGATGGTGGGACAAGTGGCAGCCTATGGGATGTAGACGCAAGGAAGGACTCGTGTCCAACTACTCTTCGCACAAACAGGAAGGAGTAGGCTCCAGGCTCATGCTTTTCAATTCACCATCAAGGGCCAGCCAAGTCCGATTGTTTGTGTATGTGGGCAGTTCCGCACCAAACTCACGACCTTCCATCGTAAACCGATCCAAATCAGGCGAATCGAATTCAAGGCTCAGCATCGGCTGATTGTAGACATAGTCGAGTACATTTTCACCATCATCCAGCCACCCGTCCGAACAAGAAGCCAAGAGGGAGTCATCTACGCAATCAACAATGCCCTCTACTCGGTAATCATTGACACAACCTGGACCCGCGGCACTCCCATCCGGACTCCAGTTATTGGTCCCATGATCGNTGCCATAGCTGCACTCATCCCATGTGATCACAGATCCTGTCAGTTCACCTGTTGCAGCTCCGCATGCATCAGAAACAGTGGAGAGCAGATTGGTGAACAAAGCGATCTCGCCCAGCAAGTCTACGGATACAGTGAAGTCCTGAAGCAGGTTGAACTCTGTGATCTGCACCTGACCACTGGCTGGAACTCCTCCGTCATCGGGTACGCGAATCACGAGCTCATCGCTCTCAAGTCCACCCACATACACCACTGCATTTCCGATATCTAACGGTGTGTGGGTGATGTCCACACGGCCTTCCAAGGCATAGGTCAGAACCCAAGTGTCTGCACAATCACCTGGGGCAAGGTCTTCCTCATCATAGTCCGGACCCGAATCATCGTCGGAATCACTGGAATCGTCAGAATCATCGGATTCGTCAGAATCGTCGGAGTCAGCAACTTCTACCTCATCTTCCGATTCATTAATATCGAACGAGTCNACCGGTTCAGACGCATCCTTCGTTGAACAACTCATCAATAAAACCAAAGACCACAAACTTGTCCGACTCATCACGACTCCAAAAATAGATCTGAAACAAAACCCGCTAAGGGGGTATCTCTATTAATCTACTCATTAGTCGATTAATGACCAAAAATCAAGTAAACCAGGGTAGAAATTTTGCAGTTCCGATGCAGAAAGAGCGGACTTTTCGGCTACTGATCGGGCTGTGCTTCATTCCTTGCAAGCGAACCCATAGGGTCCCATGCGGGTAGAACGATGGCGTCCGTATTCAGTCCTTCTCTCATCTTGTCGTTCAAGTGAGAACGAGGTGCGGCAATTTCAAACATATACTCGTCGAACCAGTCATCGTTCATCGTGTAAAACCCTTTGATGCCGTTATCGTCACCCCAAGAGTTCTCGACTCTCCACCGACGCGGACGACCATCAACAACATCGACACCCGTAAACAGCATGGCGTGGGTCATCATGGTTTGTCCGAAGCGCAACCTTGATGCCTTATCCATCCCAAATTCCACACCATAGAGTTGCTGTGATTCAAACAGCTTTGCATCCCATAGTCCCCGCTTACGGTCCATCTGCTTGCCGACATCACACCCCATCCAGACGGGTGTACCTTCTTCCAGAAGACGTTGTGTGATGGACTTCATTTCCTCAATGGGAATGTTCAAGTACACCACTGGGGGTCCACCAGCGACATTCTGTAGACAATCGACCGTGTAGGTCCGGTAAAAAGCGTTCCGTGGATCATGTACCAAGCAAACATAATCTTCCCAGTCAATGGTCACGTACTCGCGAACGAAGTCCTGAGGTGTCATTGAACCAGCCCGATGGAATTCGTTGTCTTTATCCCTCCATTGCCAATCAAAACGCTCAGGTGGCGTGCCCAAATGGATGCACAAGACGCGCCAAATATCAGCCATACGCGCCTCTTTGTGCCCTCGAACTTTATCGGGACTGACACCATCATCGATGAGTGCGCGAAGCTCACTGGCCGAGGTTCTCAACAGTTCTTTTAGGGTCGCATTCATCCACCGAGTATCACTACTGCTATGTGATTCTGGATAGGCTGATTGTGGGACAAGGCCGTGTTTCCGGATGAGATTCATGGCCATATTCCACTGGCCGCCATCGCCGATCGGATCCCCAAGCATAAAGTGTATGGTCCGGTCTTCTATGGGTTGGTCAGCCCGCTCAAGAAAGGCCTCCAAGAAGTGATTGGAACGCTCCAATTTATCCCAAAAGTGAATGTGCGACTGACTGAATTCGAATTCCTTCAGGTTCATCTTGTTCATTGCACCTACCCGGAACAGATTGAGCGCAGCAAAGAGCCAGCATCGTCCACTGCGGCGCTGGTTTGTGACATACCAGGCATCCAGCTTTGTGCTGAACGTGTCGTCCATTTCCTGCACTCGGACGCGACTCAATGTGAGGGTTTGAACATCCTGACCGCACACCGCATTCTGTGCAATGAGGGCAGTGGCGTCCCCATTAAATGCAGCTCTGTAGGCATCGATTTGGTTTTTTGTGACATCACGGGACATACGCTCACCTCCGGGCGGCAACTATAGTCCAGCTTTGGGGGCAAACCCAAGCCCAGAACAGCAAGCTACCCAAGAAAATTTGATGCTTCCGCACTCGCGTCTACAGTCGTGATTTGGACCTAGTCCTCGTGTACACCCACATCGTACACACGGAGTCCCCTCACAGCTTCCATGGCTTCTGGATCATCGTGTCGGTAGTACACCGGTGGTTCCTGTAAAGGAGCCTCGACACGCAACGACATGGGACCCGTGAAAATCTCACCTGTCCAAAGATGTGTCCATTCACCTTCCGGCAGGTACACATCCCGCTCGCTTGCACATGAAAACCAGCCCAAACACTTCTCCAAAACCGGTGCGACCAGAAAACCTGAACCCAACAGGAATTGATCGTCAGTTTCATGGGCAGTTTCATCCATTGGGTAGTGGAGCCACATGTGGCGTACCACCGGCCAACCCATCATCTCTGCTTCATCGAAACGCGCGGCTCGATAATTCCGTAAGCCGGCAAACACACGACTCACCCAAGCAAAATGTTCCTGCTGATCATCATCATAAACCTGTGCATTCGCTTCTGGTTGATTCCCTTCATGAGTGCGCAATAAACTCGTGAAGGCCGATATTTCACCCCACCGCTTAAGCAACTCAGTTTCACGTGAATATCCAATACCAAAGCGACTAAGCGACGTGTACCCACCCGTGTCTGAGTGATTGAGGGCCAGCCCCGAAAAGCCACCATTGATGAGTCCCCGCAAAGCCGAAGTCATTCCATCATATTTGTCCCAAGTGGTGAGCTGATCGCCTTCCCAGAACATCAGACTATGACCCGGACTCTGGGTGTGTCCCGAACGATTAAAGGTCAACACTTCGCCCAACAGCCCAGCCTCTTCAATGGCCTCACGGTTCAGCCGCATCCATTCCACCGGGTATCGGTTGTGGTACTCAGCAGCCGAACTTCCGTCATGCAAGACGGCCTCAAAGGGCAAGGCTTCAGCAAAGTCGACCATCCAGCCGCTGCATCCCGCACCTTCTGCCATTTCATCGATGATGACCGACTTCATCCACGCTCGAGCATCCTCATTGGTAAAGTCGAGCAACGCCACATCGAATGCAGTCACAGGAAGCAGAAGGGTATCTCCATGCTCATCTTTTACGAAATAGCCTCCGGCTTCACCCTCTGCGAATAAGTGTCTATCTGGCACAGGGTCTCGGTCCGAAAGATCGAGAAACATGGAGTTCACGTAGCACAATGTTCGGACATCTCGGTCTGATAGATCCGACACCCAATCATGCCAACCAGGGTGTTCGTCCTCATCAAGAACCCAGTTCCAAAGCACTTGTTCACCGATAAAGGTCACATTAATTCCAGACCAGGTCTGGTTCCAAACGCCCGCAACTTCTACGCCTGAGGAAATGAGTTTATCGACCAACTCAAGGCTATCTTCAAGGGGTCGAGCGAGCGCAATAATGGCGCCTGACTGGGTCCAGTCGGGCGGCGGCGGCATTCTGCCTGCGTACTCCGTAAAGCCTTCGATCAGTTCAAGCGGTGAAGTTCCATACACTGCATCCCAAGCCATGTCGGATTCATACAGTCGAATTTCCGTGTAGGTATCGTCGCGAAAGTCAAACTCCGCATAGGAATTGTCGCGGAGAAATATCGAATGGAGGTCACTGGTGATGTAATGGGGAGCCGCGTAGTAGGTGGTCCCCTCGTTGCCGGCAGAACCTGGGGATGCCAAGTCAACAGCAGGCGTAATCACTGGATGGCCTCGGCCCACTCCACCTTCTTCCGAGATCACCGATATCTGTCGCACCTTGAGGTTGAGCGTATCGTGAGGAAACTGCTCTCCCATTCCATACACACGCTCTGCAGCATCCGATCGCACCCTGATACTGCTAAAGTTGAGTCCTTCTATGGATTCAGTGGTGAGGTCAAAGGCCAAGCGCCCTTCACTCGCTTGGCAGACAACCAATGAAAACGTGACATCTTCACAGCGAACATCGTCGTCATCGAACACGCCCGAGATTTGCGCTGCACCCTCCGTGGTCCGCAACTCAGTGATCCGGGCATCGTCACACGAGAACGATTCGTGAATCTCGATATCAAAGGAACCCTGATGCTCTTCAGCATGTAAATCGTGATCCCCCACAGAGAGCCATGGTGCTTGCGCAGAGTGAAACACGTCATGAGAGAAGTCGTCGCTGTGAAGCGCATACAGTTCACCGCTCCCGTCAAGCTGGATGATGAAATCACCGATATCAACGCGTCCTTCAGGCTCCAGCGCTTCGCCAAACTCCATTGGATCGCTGCAGGTATCCACCGTTGGTGGTTCCCCTGTATCACCTGAGTCGTACCCCGAATCGTACCCGGAATCGTCAGGCACCGCCGTATCGGCAGGGTCATCTCCTGTGTCTTCCGGATCGCCCGTATCAACAGGGTCATCGGGATCGTCTGGGTCTCCTG
>PALY01000101.1 GCA_002707085.1 Deltaproteobacteria bacterium | reverse complement strand
GCCGGAACGTCCAAGTCCAATGTGCTGGATAATCTTCGACAACGCGTCATCGAACGACTCGATATGGTCATCGCAACCCATCCGCATGCGGATCACATTGGTGGCCTTCCTGGTGTTTTAAAAGAAATGGACGTTGGTGCATACGTCGACAATGGCATGACCCACACCACCATGACATACGCCCGCACCCTTCAAGCCGTCGAAAGTGGAGATGTCCAATACCTGGCTGGAGTGAGCGGACGCAGATTTAATGTGGGTTCCGAGGTCCAACTGACCATCCTTTACCCTCGTTCGACTTTACTGCGAGGAACGCGTTCGGACCTCAACAGCAACTCCGTGGTGATCCGCCTTGATCATAAAGACATCTGTTTTCTATTTACAGGAGATGCCGAAGATCCCACAGAGAGAGATTTGCTGAATCGTGGACTCGACGAGTGTGAGGTCTTGAAAGTGGCACACCACGGTTCCAAACATTCGACATCAGACGCCCTACTTCGTGCCGTGAAACCAAAATATGCAGCCATCAGCGCCGGTGCTGGAAATCGATATGGCCATCCGGCGCCAGAGACCCTCAGTAGACTTGAGCGGGCAGGCGTTGAAGTCCATAGGACAGACTTACAGGGAACCATTACCTTCATTAGCTCTGGACGCAGCATCTCGATTCGCTCTCAACGTGATGCCACAGCGCCCAATGTCGCCAAGGCCGACAAGGCCGCCACAGTCGTCCCAGCACAGCCTGCGCCAACAACAACGGTCCACCACACCGCCTCACCTACCACCGGTTCTGCTTCCACCGTGAACGTGAATACAGCCAGCGCTGCAGAGCTTGAATCCTTCCATGGAATTGGACCATCAAAGTCTGCTGCCATCATCGCAGATAGAGCAGCCAACGGACCTTTCAGTTCATGTTCCGACCTACAAAGGGTCCATGGGATCGGACCCAAGACGGTAGAGAACATTCAAAACCAGTGTTCAACCGAAACTCAAGCGATTGTTTCTGATGAAAGTACGGATCGCGCCCCAACGGATGCCCAACCAGAACAAACACAACCCAAGAGCCAACCCAGTTCCTCACCCGAAGAATCAGCCACACCTGCACCGGCAAAACTTCGTTGGTGGCAATTGCTAAAAAAGAATCGTTCAAAAGCAAATAATGACGATTCAAGCAAGTCTATTACTGCCGCATGATTGTCATTGATCGCATCGAAGGAGACCGGGCAATCCTTGAATGTGAGGGTCAACTGATAGAGGTTGACACCCAATTGTTACCGAAAGGTTCACAAGAAGGATCAGTTTTAGACTTAGTCCTGTGTCATGATGCTGACGTAATCTTGCACACTGAGAATAAAAAACGACTTGAACGCCTACGCGCTCAAGACAGTGGTGAGATGGAAATTGATATTTGATTGAGGTTGTTCATGTTCCGATTCTTCATTGCCATCCTTACATCTCTATTCTTCACGGTAACGGCCTGGGCCGGGGTAAATGTCAATCAAGCATCCGAGACTGACTTGGTGTCACTTCCAGGGATTGGTCCCGTAAAAGCATCGGCCATTGTCCAATATAGAACTGAACATGGCCCCTTCAAGAGCGTAACGGACCTGGACGCCGTTCCGGGCATCGGGCCCGCCACTTTACAGAACATCACACCCTTGGTGGTTTTTGATGGGAAATCGGGTGCCCCCGCAAAACCAGATGATGGTACAGCGTCACCGCAGCAAGCAGCGACCCCAACACCCAATGCAGTCAACATCAATAAAGCAGATGCAGCATCCCTTCAGGTCATTCCTGGTATTGGACCATCCAAGGCGAAGGCCATCGTCGATGACCGCACAGCCAATGGCCCCTTTAACGACTGTGCAGACCTACAGCGGGTCCGCGGCATTGGTGCCGCGACTGTGAATGGACTCGGCGGCTATTGCATCACCAAGTGAACGCTGAACTCGATTTAGCTAAATCGCTTCAACGCATCTGAAACAAGGGTTGATACCTGGGGTGGTGGACTGGATGCCACACTCGTATTTTTGGAACTGTTGGGCTGTACTTCGGTTTCCCGAACAGGAAACGAAGCGGGTCGCCCCTTCTTCGATAATGCATCGATCTCTGACTCTGGCAATATACGCGCATGGCCAAGCTGCCTTGCCTTAAAGCCTATTTTCGCCAAATGTTCAACCAGCTCCATTCGCAGATAAGCCTGTTCAAACCCGCCACCTACGGCCAGCAAACCATGCCGTTCAAGTAAAATCACGTCGGCCCGCTGTAGGGCTTCTCCAATCGCCTCACTCAGTTTAGGATCACCTGGGCGATGGTACGGAACCATCGGAATTTCTCGACCCAAACTGACCACAGGTTCCGCCATCATCGGATGTGGAATGGGGACGCCGGCTACAGCAAAAGCACAACTTGTCGGCGGATGAGCGTGCATCACCACAGAGATGTCGGGCCTGGCATCATATGCCGCCCGATGAAGTTGAATCTCAGAGAAGGATCGTCGACTGCCCTCGACCACCTTGTTTTCACCATCCACAACAATCAGCCACGCAGCTTCAAGATCACCCTTGCTTATTGCGGTCGGTGTACACAACAGGTGCGTGTCCGACAAACGAGCGCTCAAGTTACCGTCATGATTGGCAACCCACTCATTGGCATGTAGACGGTGGCTATACTCCACTATCTCTGTGCGCCATTGTTCGATCAAAGGGTGGCTCACGGGCAATGAACCTCATCCACCACGCCAACAATTACAGCATGGAAAGGCGCATTATCGTTCTTTAAAATCTGGCGAGCCGTATTTCCTTCCCGCGCGGCCAGAACAAGGTCGCCCATCCCAGCCCGGCAGGCATCAATGGCAAGAAAGCTCGGAGCCTGCACTGTATGTGTGTCCGTCTTGACCGGCTGAACAATCATGACCTTGTGTCCCAAATAGCTCTCGTGCTTCACAGTCGAAACCGAGTTGCCGATGACCCTACATAAAATCACAGCAAACTCCGATCGCCCCAGGCATGATCAACGATTTCCACAATGCCAACATCCACTGGCGCATAGGTGTTGGGCAGGGTCAACGCAGCTTCCCGCCCTGTGACCCAACTGACCAAATCTCCAGGCCCGGCCTGTAAAGCATCCGCTGCAACCACGGGGTCACCCACAGGAGTCTCATCATGTTCGACGGGTTGAATCACGAGCAAACGGACCCCTTCAAGTGTGGGGTATTTCACACTGCAGCTCACGCGACCGAGGACTCTCGCCAATTCCATAACTACTCCCTAACCAAACCAAAGGGGGCTGGTCGCAATAGCCACGGCAACATTTCATCATGTGGGCGTGCAATCACCTCCGTCCGGTGAAGCCGTTCATTCTTTTCCAACACTGTTCGGCCAGCCAAAACACTGGCATCAACATCAGACTGGGTACCCGACACGACATAGTACGCGCGCCCACCCAGACCAATCGCCACTCGAATCCCACACAGTGTGACCTCTGCATCCTTCAAAGAACGATCACACGCTTTAAGGGTTGTGGCCACATCCGTCCCCTCCACCACTCCCAAGGTGTCGATCTCATTTCGATTCTCCACACCACGCAGCCCGTCAATGATGTCACTGTGAACGAGGGGTAGTTTCAAAGAAGACACTACGGCCGACGCATAGTCTGTTTCGACGACTGTATGGCTGGCATCAACCTCAGCCACACCACCCGAAAATAGAATCAGAAACTTGCCAGGCTCTACCAGGTTCGCCTCTAAGACTTCAACGGGTGCCTCTTTGACCAAGACGTCCAACGCACGCAGGCCTGACGCCACACTGTCCAACTCAAAAAGCGCGAGCGCGTCGTTCATTAAACGATGCGGAAGTACCCAGCGAGCGTACATCTACGTTCTCGGGTCCAAGTACGGGCTGTTGTCAATCCATCGCCGGTCGGACTCGCGATCGTAAAGCTGGTGTAGCCTTCGCCGCCAAACCCTAAACCCGCATAATTGGGCGCATTCTTTACGAAGATAGAGCAATTCATCACACACGCCATGCGGTGTAAGGAATCAAGGTTTCGAGAATACATACTCGCCGTATGGCGGAAGCCATGTTCTGCCTCTAAAGCCAAATCAATGGCCTGATGTACATCCGGAACACGAACCACGCCAATCACGGGCATCAAAAGTTCAAGCTGAACAAAAGGATGACTGAAGGGTACTTCGCACACAATCAGACGGGGATCACCCGAAAATGGAACATCGATCTCACGAAGCATCTTGGCGGCATCCTGACCGACCCAAGAACGATTGATGTGTTCGCGATCAGGCGTCAAAATCAGCTTTTCCAAACGCGTGATTTGGTGATTTCTCAAGATCACTGCGCCTTCATCTTTCATGACGGCCAACAGCTTGTCTGCCACCTTTTCTACGACCAGAACTTCCTTCTCATCGGTACAAATGACATTGTTGTCAAAGCTAGCGCCCCGAACGATTCCGCGCCCCGCCAGATCGATATCGGCGGTTTCGTCAACGACAACTGGAGGGTTTCCTGGTCCTGCTGCAACGCACTTCTTACCCGAGTTCATTGCCGCGCGAACAACTTCTCCGCCACCGGTCACAACCACCATGGCAGTCGTCTTGTGTGTCATCACTTCATTGGCGGAAGCAATCGTTGGAGACTCGACACAGTTCATCAAGTTTTCAGGACCGCCAACTTCAATGCTCGCCTTGTTGATCAGGTCAATACAGTAAGCACTGGTCTTTTTTGCGGCTGGGTGCGTGTTGAACACAACCGTATTGCCGGCGGCCACCATCCCAATACCATTATTAATGATGGTTTCTGTTGGATTGGTACAGGGAGTGATCGACCCCATGACCCCGTAAGGGGCGCGCTCTATCAGCGTAAGGCCATCGTCACCGGTATAGGCGATTGGCTCCAGAATCTCTGGACCCGGTGTCTTATGAATGACCAATAGGTTCTTCTTAATCTTGTCTTCGTAGCGACCCAGGCCCGTTTCATCCAAAGCCAATTTGGCCAATGAATGCACGTCTTCCGCTGCTCGCTTTCGAATGTTTCCAATGATTTCGCGGCGTTTTTCCAAAGGCATCGCCATCAGCGTCAACTGTGCGTGAGCCGCAGCATCCATCGCAGCGTCCACGGTCTTAAACACACCCCGTGGAGCGCCAGGCACATCGACCTCATGCTGCGGTATCTCTCCGCCACGCACACGAGCCAGAACCTTGGCAACGATTTCGTTGACTTGATCGCCTTGCATCAGTCACGCCCCTTGTCGAACACCAACCGATTGTCGATGTCGATCTGATCTACGATTGCCATGATGCACGCATCAATCGGTCTTCCATCTGTCTGCTTTGTCTGACGCGCAGAAGAGCCAGATGCGTACAGCACCACCTCTCCGATTCCCGCGTTTACAGAGTCTGCAGCCACGACAAAGCTGTCACGATCAGTGATCTCCATCGAGAGATCCCGAACGACATACAACTTCAAACCATCGATCTTCTCGTCTTTTGCAGTCGAGACGACGGTTCCGACAACTCGCCCAAGCTTCATGCCAGGGTCCTATTTCTTACGTGCAGGGGTGCGCCCAAGAGCAAGCACCTCATCAACGTTCTCGTGAGGACGTGGAATGACGTGAACGCTCACCAACTCACCCACACGTTGGGCTTGTCGCGCGCCAGCATCTGTCGCGGCCTTCACAGCTGCAACATCTCCACGGACGATGGCCGTTACATAGCCTCCTCCGATTTTTTCCATACTCACGAGTTCCACCCGCGCGGCTTTCACCATCGCGTCGGCGGCTTCTACCATGGCTATATAACCACGGGTCTCAATCATTCCGAGTGCATCTGCCATGTCTACTCCTACCTGAAAATCAAAAGGTCCTAACTATTAGCGAGCGCTTCAATGGCCGCAATGGCCGCGTCACGCGCACAATCAATTTCACTCTCGGTGCCACCCATCCATAGGCGCCCGAACGCCCCGAAGGGACGAAGATTAATAAGGTTAATGTCCGCTGCTTTTTCCGCTTCATTGGCGGCAGCGACAATCCAAGCGGCCGGTTCAGTCTCAAGAATGAACAAGCTTTGGCCTGGAATCAACATCATCCCCTGACGATTACGGTTGATCAGTTGAGCCTGGTACGGCTCTACAGCCCGAATGATTTGATTGCTAACCACTCGTGGGCGGAGCCTATCGTCGGCCTTGATGTCCAAGTACTCCAGTACCGAATCACCGGCACTGAGAACCTCTCCCTTGTCATCGTGGTGAATCTCGAGCAAGCCGAAGGCCCTCTCAACCACCTGGACTGCAGGAATCGCCTTCGTCGCCTTCAAGGCCACATCGGTCACGCGATTGATGATCATGCCGGGGGCGGTCTCGATCCATAAGGAAGCCTGACCAGCCAGCGGAAGGAAACCACGGCAAGTAGTTCCAGTAAAAGCCGCAAGTTGCGGCTGCATGCTGTCCAAAAAGACATAGCCACGAAGCGTCACGGACAAAGCATCACCTCTATTAGGGGGGTGTAATGGCGTATGGCGCTACAGCCAGACCGGCAACCCCCAACTACTGAGGTATTGGCCAAGTCAGTAAAACTTCGTTTTCAATCCAAGCGCTGTCGCCTTCACTGCCTTGGTTCACCACCGATACCTCTCCGTAAGTTCGCCCCTCTATTATGGAGGCAGAAACGGCGTACATGCCTCCATCCGAATCATGAGAGCCTGTATTATCCGAAGCATCAAGCATCGCTGACAGTCCAAATGTTCCATCCAATGCCGCGGTACCAGTCATCGTGCGGAACACACGCAACTGATCGTCCGAACTGATCAATTCCGCATCCAAAACAACCTCAATACGATCCACGCAACCCATATCGATCTCCGCACTCAAGCTTGGGTTTTGTTCGGAAATGACATGACTGATGGTGCCATCCGCGAAACGGGTTTCAATAAACACCATAGCCGTGCTTCCATTCGCATACACACCTTCTGTGCTGCCACTCACCTCAAGAGCCAACACCGGATCTGAGACAAGTCCAAAGCCAACGATTGAATCGTCCAACCCAATTTCCACCACGGTTTCAATACAGGTTGCTGGGTCATCATCCGTCGCATTCGCGCCCATGGCAGGCTTGTCCTGACCGTCGCTACACCCCAGAAGACACAATGGAAACCACCGAAGCATGGTCACCTCCTGAGGCACAGGGTACACAAAGAGAAGTAGGAGGTGCCATGCTGGCTGCCGCAGTTCTATTCATACTTCAAGGCTGTCCCGACCCAACCACCGCGGCCGAACTCGGAAATCCGGGGCCAGGCGGTGCAAATCCAGGTGCTGAAGGTGGACCGGCACCCGCAGGTTCAGATGCAAACCAAGGCCCTCCTCCAGCCCCCGGTAGCTTTGACATACCTGAGGGCGCTGGCGTCATTGTGTCGGGCAACCTGACATACCAAGGTGCCAAAACAGGAGAAGTTCGAATCGACTTCCTACAGCGCGAAGGCGATGCGCCGCCCCAACTGCTACACGTCGAAATCCTCGACAATGTAGGAGCATTTTCTATCTCCACTCCACCCAACTTGGGTGAAACAACTTTGGTCGCCTTTATCGATGTCGATCAAGACGGCCCCAGTGCCACTGATCCTGCAGGCATTCAAAGCATTGTCATCGAAGAAGGCGCGCTCGCAAACCTGGAGATTGCGCTCTCTGACGAACCGGACTTGGGCAATTTCACCCCAGGCAACAATGCCCCTCACGACGCTCTGCCCGCCATCGACGGATCGGCCCCCACCAATCCAGAGGTGGTCCCTGCAGATTCAAACACTGAAAGTGAAGAGGCTCCAAACACTGCGCCAGAGCCCAATACTGGCACCGAAGCCGCCAATCCAGAGGCCAGTGCTGAGCCGGAAGTCGCGACCGAAGCCGCACCCGCAGAGTAAACTATCAGTCGTGCTGGGTTAATCCGGCCTGAGAGAAGCATGTCTGAAGCCACCTCCCCCACAGTGTCATTGGTCATCCCGGTCTACAACGAGCGGGACAACTTGGCGCCATTACACCAAGCCATCGTCGCTGCGATGGGTGCCACTGCGTATGAAATCGTCTTGGTTGACGATGGGAGTCACGATGGTTCTGCACGGGTACTTGATGAATTGGCCAGAAACGATCAACGCATCAGGGTCATCCATTTTGTTCGAAACTACGGACAAACCGCAGCACTCACCGCAGGGATCAGACATGCCCAAGCACCAGTGATTGTGACCTTGGATGCAGATCTACAGAACGACCCCGCCGACATCCCAGCAATGCTGGAAAAACTCACCGATGCAGATGTCGTCTGCGGCTGGAGAAAGGACCGGAAAGACCACTGGCTCTCCCGCACAATGCCAAGTCGAATCGCAAACGCACTCATATCCAAACTTTCAAATGTCCCATTGCACGACTACGGGTGTACCCTTCGGGTGTACAAACGTGAATATTTGGAGCAAATCCCACTGTACGGGGAGATGCACAGATTCATCCCCATTTACGTGACCTGGGCGGGGGCGCGACTGATTGAAGTCCCCGTGCGCCATCACCCCCGAACACGTGGCGAATCAAAGTATGGGCTGTCACGGGTTTTCAAGGTCTTATTGGACCTGACCACCGTAAAGTTCCTGCGCGACTTCTTCGTCACCCCCATCTACTTCTTTGGATGGTTGGGGTTCTTGCTTTTCGCAACCGGTCTACTTGTTGGAGTCGCCGCACTTGCCTGCTGGACCATTTGGGACCTCCCCGTCATGGCTGCATGTCTGACAGTTGTTAGCCCAATGCTTGCGATATTTGGCGTAGTCGAAGTGACACTCGGAATCATCGCCGAGGTGCTGATTCGCATGCATTATGAAATCCAAGGTAGAGCGCCGTACAGAATCGCCCGCGCACATGGCATCGAGCCAAGCGCTGAGGAGCGCTGAATGTGCGCCATTACTGGCGTGTTTCGTACAGCAGGCGTCGATCCCAAGCCAGTTACGAAAATGGCTCGCGCCCTTTCGCATAGAGGTCCAGACGCACACACTGTTCGGCGGTACGGTGGTCGCACACCCTATGCTGCACTTGGCGTCGAGCGGCTGGCCATTGTGGACCTTGAAGCCGGAGGTCAGCCTGCATCGGATCCGACTGGGCGCTGGAAGGTCGCCCTCAATGGTGAAATCTACAACCACATCCGATTGAGAAAAGAACTCATCGCGAATGGAGTCGCACTCAAAACTCAGTCCGACACAGAAGTGGTAGCAGGACTGATCGCACTCAACGGCTTGGAAAGGGCGCTGCAGTTGTGCCACGGCATGTTCGCAATGGCCGTTCTCGATACGCACGAAAGGCGCCTGTTTTTGGTTCGTGACCGCATGGGCGTCAAACCCCTACACTGGACTGCATTGCCGGACAATACGGTTGCATTCGCTTCCGAAATTAAGGGGCTTTTAGAACACCCTCAAATACCGAGAGTGATCGATCAAGCAGCCATAGAGTCCTACCTTCTGTTTGAGTACATCCCGGCACCTCGAACCATTTGGCAAGGCATCCATAAAGTGGAAGCAGGCACATGGATTGAAGTCAATGGGAATGGCTCCCATACACATCGATGGTGGGACCCTCCAGTCGGGTTGCCTGGTAGGCCGGGAAATTTTGAACGATGGTCCAAATCACTGCATGGCGCACTTCAAGTCGCCGTTCATCAAAGAATGGAGGCCGATGTTCCCATTGGATACCTGCTCAGCGGAGGGCTGGATTCGACCGCAGTAGCAACAATGGCGGCACTTCGTTCATCGGGTCCCATCCAAACCTTCTCGATGAAAATTGAGGCCGATGGGTTCGATGAATCGAATCATGCGGCAGAAGCAGCTGCAGCCATGGGCGCCAATCACACAACTGGAATTCTTGGCGCTCACCATCTTGAAGAAACCGTGCAAGCGATCACACAGAGCATGGATGAACCCCTTGCCGACAGTTCATTGGTCGCGACCTGGAAACTCATGGAATTGGTCCGCGCTTCAGGGCTGAAATGTGTTCAATCCGGCGATGGCGCTGATGAAACATTTGGTGGCTATCCCACCTATCTAGCACACCTGTTGGCTACGACAGCATCCACCGCCAAGTCACCACTAAGACGGCTAACAGCCAAACTCCCTGTTCGAATGAATGGTGTCACACCAGACTACATGGCCCGACGTTTCGTGGATGGCCTTGGACATCCTTGGCAACGGCGTCATCAGCTCTGGATGGGCGCATGGCTACCGCAGGAAATCAATTCAAGTGAAGCCGCATGGGAGATGGTCGACCGCCTTAGCGCTCGCTGTGGAAAGGACCGGATTTCCCGTGCCATGTCACTGGACCAAAGACTGTATCTTCCCGACTGCGTACTGGTAAAAGTGGACCGCGCTGCTGGGGCGCATGGCCTCGAAGTTCGCTCACCGTTTCTCGACCACTCAATCGTTGAACTCGGCTCTCAAATGGGTTCAGGCCATCACGTCTTTGGGCACAAGAGTAAACGTGTACTTCGTGAGGCCATGAAGGGATGCATGCCCGAGGACACCCGGACTCGGAAGAAGAAGGGTTTTGGAACGCCAATTGGCCCATGGCTTCGCGGCCCCTGCACCCATATGCTCGACGATCTCGAGGATAGTGTCGCAGAATGGATTCCACCCACCACACTTCGTAGATGCATACAAGAACACCGGGAAGGCACCAATGATCATAGAAGAAGATTGTGGACTGCCCTGATCTTGTCTAAATGGAGAACTGGTCCCTATGGCACACCGTAAGGGCGGGCGGCTTCTCGCTCACCCAACACCGGCCGCACCCTGGGCTTCTGGCCCACATACATATAGGCTAAAACGCCCATACCCCTTCCAATCATAAATTCATGCGAAACTTATACACGATACTCGGCATCAAAAAAGATGCAGACCAGGCAACCATTAGAAAAGCCTACAAGAAGCTGGCACGCAAGTACCACCCTGACTTGAATAAGGACGCGAGTGCAGAAGGACATTTCAAAGAGGTATCGACTGCATATGAAGTACTCAGTGATGAACAGCGACGGAACCTCTATGACACATTTGGTGAAGACTCACTAAAGCAAGGCTTCAACGCCGATGCAGCACGCCAATGGCGGCAATCTTCTGGAGGGTTCGGTGGCGGCGGATTCGGTGGTGGCGGATTCGGCGGTGGAATAAACATTGATGATCTGCTGAACTCCTTTGGTGGGCGTTTCACAGGGGGTGGCGGAAACCGACGGCAAGCTCGCCCTCAGCCGCCGGCAAAAGGAGCCGATATCGAGCAAACGCTGGTATGCACTCTTGAAGAACTAATGGGCAAGGAGAAGAAGACTGTCACCCTCAAGAAGCCTTCAGCGTGCAGTGACTGTGGAGGCGAAGGAGGCTCTGGGAAGCACACCTGTCCAGCATGTGCAGGCACAGGGCGCACCAAGGTGGGCGATATCCACTTCCCTTGCGTCGCCTGCTCTGGCACGGGCCATCGATTTACGATGGAGTGCAAAACCTGTGAAGGCACAGGGAGAATAATGACAGAAGAGCGGCTCAAAGTGGCACTGCCACCAGGGCTGGTGGACGGTCAAACCATCCGCTTGAGAGGCAAAGGGGCCGAAGGACAGGATCGGGCGCCTTCTGGAGATCTGCTTCTCTCGATACAGATTGCCAAGCATCCATATTTCCTGCCAGATGGATCCAACCTCCGTCTTGAGGTTCCCCTGACGATTCATGAGGCAATGGTGGGCGCAAAAGTCAAAATTCCGACCTTAAGCGGTGCAATCCGAGTCAACGTACCCGCGGGTACGCAAGCTGGAACCACCATGCGAATCAAAGGCCGGGGCTTGCCAAAATCGAAAGGGAAAAGTGGAGATCTGTTCCTAATAATGCAGCCCACCACACCAAACTCCACCGACGATCAGGCACTATCGCTCGCTCAGGAGTTGAATGCCTTCTACACGTCGGATCTACGTGCGACTTGGGAAGACTAAAGACAAATTGTGTGCTGAGTCGTGCCGTAAAGAGGAGCATTACTGCTCGCTGGTCCACCAAAATGTGAGCGCAGAATCTCTTCAATGATTTGTATGTCTCCAGAAGGCATCCGCGTAGTGACAAGATTCAACACAGGTTCGGCTTCTGAACTGTTGGCGTGCAGAGAAAACTCCNCCNCCGCAACACGAAAGAAAGCCTGCATCACCCATTCTTCCGAATCTTCCCACTGGCTATATTCAATGGTCAACCACGCGCTTTCTTTGGCCTGTTTTGGATCTGGAGCCGACTGCGGAACAAAGGCTGTACGAACCCACCACTCTTTGGGGAACTCCTCCCCCTCCAAGGTTTGGAGTTCGTTGCTATTCACGGCTTGCACCTTCAACTGTCCATCGAAACGGTGGAGAACAGCCATGACCAGTGGTTCCATCGCTCCCCTCAACCTGTCTACGACACTCGACCCGCCACCACTGGTCAAACGAACCATTCCTGGGACAGCAAAGGGAAAACGACGCATAGGAGCCTCAAAACAGAGGGAAGATACAGGTATATATTCGGATATCTCAGGCAATCCTGAACCCAATCTCAACATAAACCGAAAATTGGCCGACTGGACACACCTGTCAGTCGTAGCTGCTGATGCAGCCTTCACAGGTCAACATGCCCCCAAATGGGCAAGCACGCTTGCCCATTCAGCACGCGCCAATTTTACTCGCCCGCTTCAGTTGCTGCGGTTGTTTCAGGCGCCTCAGCAACGCTCGAAAGTCGTTTCAAGGTTTGCTCAAGTTGGCCAAGCTGGACTCCATATGCCGCCCAATCGCCCTCTTTCTGCGCCGTTACCGCTTGCTCGTACAGGATCTGAGCATCACCAACAAGCGATCTCCAGTTCAACGATACGTTTTGTGCAACCGTTCCATCTTGGGCAACCTCATCGCTTACAATCACGTCCAAGTTTGAACCAAACACTTTACGCAGTGCTTTATCCAAAGTCTCCTCCATGGCGATGGCATTCTCATAAGAAACAATGACCCGTTTCAGTTCTGGCAACTGACTGGATTCTGCCTGCAGGTATACGGCTTCAACGTACATCAACGAATCTTCTACAGGAATGACCAGTAGATTACCCCGAATCACACGACTACCCGCTTGGGACCAAAGTGTGATTTGTTCTGAAATCTCTGGCGTCTGATCGATACGCGCTTCGATCTGGCTCGGCCCGTAAATCAATTTCTGTTTCGGGAACTGGTAAAGAACCAACCTGCCATAGTTTTCAGGGTCGCAACGAGCCGCCATCCATGAAATCATATTGTCCTTGTTTGTCGGCACGAAAGGCACCAACAAAATGAACTCTTCTTCCGATTCTCCAGGAAGCTTCATGATCAAGTAGTAGCTCTGCATGAGCTGCTCTTTGTCGCCGAACAGCTCCTTGGGGGCTTCCCACATGTCCTCTTTGTTGTAGAACACCGTGGGATCCGTCATATGGTAAGCCCGGTACATTGCCGCTTGGATGTCGAAGAAGTCCGCTGGGTACCGAATATGAGGGACCAAGGATTCCGGCATCTCAGATACAGGCTTGAACACATTGGGGAAAACCTTGGCGTACACCTGAATGAGAGGGTCCTCGGCGTCAGCAATGTAGAAATCAACTGAACCGTTGTAGGCGTCGATCACCACTTTGACCGAGTTCCGCATGTAGTTGATGTTCTGACGTGACGTCCGAATTTGCTCTGCGTATGGATACCTATCGGACACCGTATACGCATCCATCATCCACACCATCCGCCCATCGACTACAACCAAGTACGGGTCACGGTCATAGTGTAGAAACGGCGCAAGGTTCTGCAGACGATCCTTGATTTGCCTTCGGAACAAAATCCGACTGTCCTCAGTCAAATAGTTGCTGAGCAGAATATCGAATGACTGATAGTACAGGCTGAACAATGCCTTTCGGAATGTTGTTCCAATTGGAACACCACCCGTACCCGCATACCGAGTGTAGGCATTCTGATCGCCATCCGAGTAATCGAACTCTTCTGCCTTGGTATCCACCAAGATGAATCTGTCGGTCAGTTCGCCGTAGTAGATCTCTGGCCGGGTGATTTCAATATCCACATTCGATTTGGGTGGAATGTCCTGAATAAACAATGCAGGCAGACCCTCTGGAGTCACCACGTTGACGGGACTCATCGTCAGTCCATATCCGTGCGTGTACTGCAAGTGTTCATTGAACCAAGACTGAGCGCTGGCGGGCACGCTGGCATAGTTCAACTCTCGTGCAGAAAGCATGACCTGCCGAGACTGCCCGTTGATCATGTACCGATCCACATCGACATCTGCGAAATCATAATACAACCGAATCTCTTGCATTTGACGCAAAGTCGTCAACAGCGGACGGTCATCCCACACTCGAATGTTTTCGATTGTCTGCGGATTGGCTTCTAAGTCCGCCATGGTCAAATCAGAAGCGGCATCAAACGGCTTCACCTCGATTCGCTCCAGACCAAACGCACTACGAGTCGCTTCAATGTTCCGCTCCAAATACTCGGTCTCAAAACCGAGCTCGTTTGGCTTCACACTGTATTGCTGCACAACGCTCGGCCATGCTCCAGCAATCAACATGCGTGCGATTATGTAGCCACCCAAAGCGGTAATTGGCCGCCGCAGCCCTCCCAGCCTCACGCTAGAAAACATTGCGAAGGAAACAGCCAGAGCAATCACGGTCATCGCACCAAAGGCGGGAATCCTTGCGTGCTCATCGGTGTAACCAACACCCCAAACGACCCCTTCTCGCTGGAAAAGCAACTCAAAACGGTCAAGCCACCACCCACCTGCCGCCAACAGAAACAACAGTCCGACCAGGGCCAGGAGATGTTTACGTCCAGCGTCTGAAATGGGCATGGGACCACGCCCCATAGCAGAATGCTGAAACAGGTAGTACACGCCGCAACCAAACGATGTGACCACGGTAAGGCCAACAGCAACGTTCCGAGCAAACGCCAAGAGTGGCAATTCAAATATGTAAAAGCCGACGTCGTACCCAAAAACGCCTTCTGTGGTCCCGAAGGGCTGGCGTTCCATGAAGCTCAACACCTCAAACCATACCGATGAGGCAACCAAACCAAAAATGAAGGCGGGCAGTAGCGTGAGCAATGCTCCAAGCACCTTCAATAAACTTTTCAGCCGTCCGGGTTCAATGACCATTTCGCCGCTTACAAGCGAAAGTGACACGGGATCGACTGGCGCAACCCGGAACGCATGACGTAGGTTCAACCCAACAAAGGTGGCCGCAATCGCTGCACCGCTACAAAACAATGCAATTCGGGTCTTGATGCTGGTTTCAAAGATCCCAAGATAGCCAGCAGACTCAAACCACATCCAGTCAATGGCAATCTCAGTGAGTGAGCGATGAACAAACCAGAGGACCACCAAAACTGCGAATATGGCGCGGGTGGTACGAGAAAATCGAATTGGCATTAGTCTTTGTCCTCTACGAGTGCCGCATACGCAGCCTCAATCTCTTCAGTCTTACGGCGCGCGACTTCCTGTATTTCATCACTCATCTTGGCCACCATGTCGGGACTATTTTCCGCCAGCAACCGTTCTCGCGCCTCTTCGATCACTTCTCTTGAAGCCCCTCTCTCAACACCAAGAATGGTGTGAGGCAACCGCCGGAAAGCAAGAGTTTTCAGCGCTGGCTTGTCTTCTCGACGCCGCACCTCATCTTCCCACCACTGTTTCTTTGGAGCCTTCTTGAAAACAAACTCCCCTGCCCCAACCACTCGACGGAGCCAGCGGGTCAGCAGGAATACCATCACAGCCATGGTGACAAGATACAAAGCAGGCAAGACGTTTTCTCCAATAGCAGAGGGCTGCTAACCCGTCGCACGCTCCTAGTCGGCGAGAACTGTATCAATCTCTTATGTATTGATACCGGAGGAAGCATGACCCGTACAGCCACCATGATCATCCCATTTATTTTCACTATTGCCTGTAAAAAGGAAGAACCAGTCGAAGAGGGCCACGAAACCTGCGTAGCCCTCGATGATCGTGGCATCAAAAGCCGACTCGACAATCTCGTCTCAAGCGACGATGAAATCTTCGCATTGGAAGGACATTGTTTAGAAGCCACAAGTTCAATCAACTATGGCGACGTCTGGGGCGTTCGGTTTGCTCCAACAGCTCCGGAAGGAGAGTCTCCAGATTTCCATATTCAAATGTTTTTCATTCCTCCCAATACAGATCAAACCTTGATGGCATGGGTACCCGAGCGGCTTTCCAAGGCCGAGTGCCTCGATGTGCCCGAAGGTGCATTCTGTGGTCATGTTGATGATGACACTTATGACCCCAACATCGACGACGTGGACCTTCGCGGAAAAACTGGAACTCTCGATCTTGAAATCACCAAAAGCGCTAGTGACTCACACCATCGCTATGAAGGAGATTTGGAGTGGAGTGTATGGGCGGTCGACAGTAACGTCAGCCCTGAAATCTATGAAGCACCGGCCATCGGACTCTCAGGCACATTTCACTGGCAAAACCCGGATGGTGCCTTTTAATCAGCCAATGCGTCTCTGTTCTGATCGTATCCGATCCATGTCCTCTACCAACGACTGGGCATCCACATGATCCGATAGGCCTTGGTCGCTCATGTTTTGATACGCCTGTGCTGCCACATCGTACTGATGCTCAAGTAAACGAGCATACAGAGGGTCAGGTCGTTCACGTATAAACTTGCCCCATCGAAGGTCTTCGGCTGACCACTTGCGGTCCATGCCAGGCTCCCAGGCCATGACCATATAGAACTTACCTCTATCCTCTACAATCATATCGTTGACGCATTGCCAGCCNGCAGCAATCAGCACAAGACGAACCTCGGCTTCCAACCCTTGAGGCTGAAGAATCAAGCGGGAGACAGTCGGCCAAACGCTCTGCCCATTCAGCAGAATTTGGACCATCGAACCACCACCAAGCCCTGCAATGGTGACAGTTCGAACTTCACCCTGTCGAAGCCCTTCAAATCCATTCGATTTCCGAACGGATACCTTGTCCATACACGATGCGGCAGCCCGCCTCGCTCCTGCCAATGGGCCATCAGCAACATCCAACGCCACCGCAAAAGGAACAACACCGCTTTGCACCAATGCCACTGGTAATTGCCCATGGTCCGTCGCGATGTCGGCCATTGGCTCTCCGGCGATTACCTGAGAGGCGACGGCTCTCAAGCGCATCGACAGACCTTCAAACATTTATATAGTAGTAACCCAATCCGAACTAAAATTAACGAGGAACCAAAAATGTACAAAAAGCCAGCATTAATCCTCGTTTTTTCATCGTTCGCTTCTGGGTACTTGATCTATTTGGACCGAGTATCGCCCATCGCCCTGCACCTGGTCGAACTTGAGCAACGGATAGGGATCCCTCTTCCTGGGCTGCTATTTTTGGTGGGACTCACATGGTTTGGACTTGCATGGAGGAAGGCTCCCAAGCGTCGGCCACAACAAACAACAATCCAACGAACATCAGGTAAACGAACGCAACGCGATGGAGATACACCCGCTGTCATCACCGCAGAAGCTGGAACACCTGAGTGGAAACTTCAGATTGGAGCCAGCGCAAAACGCATCAAATTACCGGCTGGGGCAAGAATGGAAATCGATTCGGACAACAAGTACCCCATCATCCTCACCATAGAGCAGGCCCCCAGTGAACGGTGCAAACGCGCCATCACCATGGTTGCCAGCTGGATCGCCACAATCCCCACTCCACCCAGACTAAAGATCAAATTCAATCAGTGTCCCGAAGGCGGTGTTCCTCGCCATCATCAAGTGAGCGGAGCATTTGCTCAAAGCCACTCACGAGGCCATTACAAAGTCATCCGACATCTGGATGAAGTCGACGTACTCTTTTCCCACCCAGACCCACAGTGGACACAATGACACTCTCCGTTGAATCCAAGCTGAACATCGCGAGTCCATACCTTCTATGCTGACCTCCATCTCGCCAGAAGCCCAAGAGGCCTTGGTCGGCCTTTTTGTCATCTTCATGATGATTTCTGTTGGNATCGAACTCACTGTCAACAAATTGCGTTCAGTGTTTTATTCGCCCAAAATGCTGACAATTGGCCTGTTGGTGAACTACGCCGTCATCCCACTCATTTTATATTCCCTGGTCCATTTTCTCGATGTGCCAGGTTGGTGGGGAGTCGGCCTGCTGTTTGTTGCCGCCGCACCCGGTGGTCCGGTGGGGCCGGTGATGGTCCAAAATGCCAGAGGACAACTGGCTCTTGGGGTCTCATTGATGGTGGTAATGAACCTGCTGAATACGGTTCTTACACCCCTGTTGATTGTTGTGATGGACGTAATCCCAACCGAGACCAACGAAGAAGTGTCGTTGTTGGGAATGATTAAGACCATCGTCATGTTTCAAATCATTCCACTCGCCGGAGCCATCTATTTTAGACACCGATATGAACGCAAAGCTCTTTGGCTGCAACCTCGTCTAAAAAAGGCGTCCCAGATATTGCTTGCTGTGTTGGCGGTCGGCATAACAGCCAGTGAATTCAAAAACTTATCGACCCTTCCTGGCAGCCTGCTCATCGCGTGTAATGTCGGTGTCTTGGCCTCACTCATCATTTCCTACGCCATCACCCCAGGCTTACAAACAGATAAAATCGCCATCAGCCTCACAAGCACATTTCGCAGTATAAGCATTGCGTTGTTGCTTCTGGCAGCCTGGGTGCAAGAAACGGAGGCCATATTGGGCACCATGGCCTATTCTGGCACCATGCTGTGGATGTGTTGGCTCGCCTCACTCGTGATGGGGAGAAGAAAAGCCTAAGTGGCCGACTGCTCCTCAGCTTGGGCAGCATCCGCATACAGGGCGCCCCAAGTCAGTCCAAAAAGCAGATAGAAACTACCCAAGAACAACAAATATTCGGGGTACAGCTTGAGCGGCACCAAGATGTATACAAGCCCCATATTAACGATCTGAAACGCATTCACGGGCTTGCTCCACCGCAGTGAAAACTTGGGAATCCGAACATTGCTGACCATCAACCCACCGAAAACAACAAGGGCAACCGGTAGGCAGGCGTTAAATGTATCCATAAAATCATAGGCTTGGGCGGTCAGCCAACCACTTCCCAAGATCCCGCCTACCAGCGTGGTAGGAACACCAAAAAAGACCCATTTAGATCCTTCTGGCTCAGACACGTTGAAACGAGCCAGTCGAATACCAACGGCCAAGGCATAGGCAGCACAAGCACCGGCTATTACCCCCTCGCCAGGGTCAACGACCCCATCCGTGAGACTGAAAAATGCCAGAGCGGACGGTGCGATTCCAAACACCACAAAATCCGCGAAACTATCCATTTCGGCACCGAATTCAGAACTGGCATCCAACATCCTGGCGAAGCCGCCATCCAATTTATCCAGCAATACACCCCACAAAATCAGCCATGCGGCATCCTCGAAGCGGCCGGAGGCCGATAACGCCACACTGGCCAGCCCCAGCACCAAAGACAGTGCTGTACAGCTGTTGGGCACCAAATACTTCAAGTTTGTCATCTTCTTCTCTTCCTAATGCGGAATGCTTCTGCAAAGAGCCGTTATCGCGCACAGCATCCAAATGCACAGGCAGCTACATCCAGCTCCATTCATGTTAGCAAATACATCTAAACAGAGGCGAGTCATGCATCCTTCACCACCATTTCAAGAAATACCGTACGGCCGTCCCAATATGGATGTCGTCAAAACTACAGCCGAAACACTCCTGGAGCGGTGGGACCAAACCACCAGTTGTGCAGAGCAAATTGCTCTTATTTTGGAATGGGACAAGAATCGTGGGGAGTTCGAAACCAATCGCACCATGGCGATGGTTCACTTTCGACAACACACCACAGATCCCGCATGTAAAGCCGAACAAGAACACTATGACAATGTCATGCCGGTGATTCTGGAGCAGAACGTCGCATTCCTTGAGCGAGTAACGTCGTCCCCGATACGCGCAGAATTAGAAAAAGAACTGGGCTCGCAAGTTTTTGCGTTGTGGGATTGCTTTCTCGGAACATTCAACCCAGACATCGCTGAACACAAACGACGTGAAGCAAAACTTCGAAATGAGTATGCAGAACTGCTTGCAGGTTTGGAATGTGAGTTCCAAGGAAAGACGTACACGCTATCCGAACTGCGAGCATTTTATGGCGACCCCGACCGCGCCACCCGTCTTGCCGCACAGCAGACAAAAGATCGCGTGATGAGCGCCATCTCGGAACCACTGGATCGGATTTACCACGATTTGGTTCAAGTCCGGCACGAAATGGCGCAAGCCTTGGGGTACGAAACGTTCACACCTCTCGGCTACCGGAACATGGACCGAACCGACTACAACGCCGAAGATGTAGCCGAGTACCGAAAACAAGTCCGAGAAACCGTGGTCCCACTGGCACAGAAAATCTACAAGAGAAGAAGCCAAGCCATTAATATTGAAGAGATTTCTTTCCACGACGAGTCAGTCCGAGACCTCAAAGGAGTCCCATGCCCCAAAGGTGATCACGACTGGATGATCGAAAGAGCCACAGAGATGTTCGACACCTTAGGCGACGACTTTGGGTACTTCTTTCGAATGATGACCGACTGTGAACTGCTCGACCTAAAGTCACGTCCTGGGAAATCAGGCGGCGGTTTTTGTGCAGACATACCGAGATATGGAGTGCCGTTTATCTTTGCGAATTTCAACGGTACCCAGGATGACGTGAATGTATTCACTCACGAGTGTGGCCATGCCTTCCAGAACTGGTCTGCCCGCCATCACACACTTCTTGCCTACCACTGGCCCACAATCGAAGCTGCAGAAATCCATTCCATGAGTCTTGAGTTCCTTACCTACCCTCACATGGAACAATTCTTTGGGGATGATGCCGCCCGGTTTCGGGAAGGCCACCTAGAAGGAGCGATCCTGTTCATGCCTTATGGCTGCGCAGTGGATGAATTCCAGCATCGGGTCTATGAAAACCCAACCATGACCCCAACCGAGCGGGCTGAGGTTTGGAAAGAATTGGAAGCAATTTATCTTCCCCACCGTAAATACGATGGAATGGAGCACAACGAGTCTGGGCGCCTGTGGCAATCCCAACGTCACATCTATGGAATGCCGTTTTATTATATCGACTACTGCCTGGCTCAAACCTGCGCACTCCAGATGTGGAATACGGCCAATCAAGACCGTGATGACACGATGGAGCGATATCGAAAACTATGCAGCCTCGGCGGCTCCCTGCCCTTCACCAAACTGCTGGATGAGGTGGGACTGGTCAGCCCCTTCGACGAAAACTGCCTGAAAGATGTTTGCGCAGCCGTTCAAGAGACGCTTGGCCTTTCATGAAGATTCCCTTTCTCATGCTCTGGGTTGCCGCTTGTACCCCAACAAAACAGCCCAGTTACGCCCGAACCTCGGGTCCCATGGGTGTCACGAATAACGATGCCCAGATCGGTGAACCACCACAGGATACTGGCGATGGCGACACCGGCGATGGCGACACCGGCGATACTGACAACTAAGTTTGACTACTCGGCCTGCGCGGGTTCACCCGAAATCGGAAAATTTAGGTCCAAGTTGATCTTTACGTCGTCTTTAATGAGATCGTCTTTCTTTCCAGCATAGCTCACACCCCAGTTTTGACGGTTGATGTCGAACGATGCAGCCACAGTCACCGCCGCTGCGCCAATTTCGATTGTCGCTGGAAAGTTGACTGGCCGCCTTTTTCCATGAAGCTGTAAAACACCTGAAACGATGTGAGTGACAGCGCCTGGATTGTCCGCCGGCTTAATATCCACTGAACTGAAAATCGATGTTTCCATTATGTTAGAAATTTGGAGGGTTAATATCACTCTGGGCACACTGTGCATACTTTAGAGCCTTTTTA